>NZ_KV788514.1:0-12302 GCF_001807295.1 Corynebacterium sp. HMSC06C06 | reverse complement strand
CTCCGTGTCCAAAAAGCCCATGGACATAACAATTCTGACCTAATGCTGCGCTAGTACTCCGCATCAATCTGCTCGAGGTCAGGCAACAGCGGCGCCAGGTCCGGCAGGCGCTCCAGTGAGTCGATTCCCAACAACTCCAAAAAGAGTTCGGTCGTTTCATAACGGTGCGCCAGACCCTCTTGGGGCAATTCCCTAACCAGTCCACGTACGGTCAGCGTGCGCATTACGCCGTCCACGTTAACGCCACGGACTCCAGCGACTTGCGCGCGGGTAACGGGCTGGCGATAGGCAACGACAGCGAGGGTCTCTAGCGCAGCGCGGGAGAGCTTGGTTTGGGACCCGTCGAGCAAGAACTCCTCAACCGCATCAGCGTTGTCTTGGCGGGTATAGAAACGCCAGCCCTCGGCGGTCTCCCTGAGATCAATTCCAGATCCGCGGGAATCCAATTCGCGCTGAATGGCGCGCAAGTGGTCGCTGACAACGGACTTCTCGAGTTCTAGGGCACGCGCCAAAGACTCAACGGAGGCGGGTGAATCGATAACCAGAAGAATGGACTCAAGACGCGACCGTTGCTGCGAAATCAGGGGAAGTTCCATGCGGGCAACTTTACTGCACGAAGACCGTGCGCCAACAAGCCACTAGCGAGACGCAAAAAAGCACGGTCTCTCCCCTATCCTCTACTTGCTGGAACTAGTCCCAGTTGGCCGCTGCCACAACGGCTGGGTCGACGTCAAGGCCGGTCCACGACAAATCCAGAGGGCCTAAGGACTCGGGCTGCTCGGCTTCGACGGCCTTCGCTTTATACAGCTCCAGCAGAGCTAGGAAGCGGCCCACGACTTCCATCGACACCGTGCAGTCACGGGTCAACGCATCGAAACTCATCCATTGCCCTTGCCCGAGAAGCTTGAGGGTGCTGAGAATCTTGCCGGCCTGTTCCGGCACTGACACCGCCACTTGGTGAATGTGCCCAGTTCCCACTTCCTCAGGCGGTTTGGGCCGAAATACGCTGGCAGCAATCTCTGCAAAGGACGCTGGCGTGTGCCCTAGGCGCACCGGTGGCAACAAGTCCACAAAGGGTTGCTCGATAGACACCGCCCGCGGATAGCGGCGGCGAGCTTCGCGCTGCCATTGCGCAAACTGATCGGCAACCTGCTTATAGGCCTTGTACTGCAAAAGACGTGCGAAAAGCAGGTCGCGCGTCTCAAGGAGCTCGAGGTCATCAAGATCATCTACTTCCCCGCGCGGCAACAAACGAGCTGCCTTAAGGTCCAGCAAAGCTGCAGCCACCAACAGAAACTCTGTGGTCTCATCGAGATCTGCCGTGGTGCCAAGCTGCCGGGTGTACTCCACGAACTCATCGGTGACCTCAGAAAGCGCGACCTCGGCAACGTCGAGCTTCTTGGACTGGATCAACTGCAAAAGCAGATCAAAAGGGCCCTCGAAATTGCGCAGCGCAATTCGAAAGCCCGTAATCTCCGGTTGTGTCACGTGGCCGGCACCTAAACGTTGGAGCGCTCGATGACCTCTTTAGCGAGGTTGCGGTACTGCTGAGCCGCCTGGGAGCTCGGCGCCCAGCTAGTAATAGGCTCACCCGCCACCGAGGTCTCGGGAAAGCGAACAGTGCGTGTGATGACGGTGTCAAAGACCTTGTCACCGAAGTACTCGACCACGCGGTCCATCACCTCACGCGCATGCTTGGTGCGGCGATCGAACATAGTGACCAGAATTCCCATGACTTCCAGGTCAAAGTTAATGCGCTCGGAGACCTTCTCCACGGTATCGGTCAGCAGAGCAAGGCCGCGCAGGGAGAAGAACTCGCATTCCATAGGGATGATTACGCCCTGCGAACAAGCCAACGCATTGACAGTAAGCAGGCCAAGCGAAGGCTGGCAGTCAATAATGATGAAGTCATAGTCGCGGCGAATCGGACGCAATGCACGCGCCAAGGTGTGCTCGCGGCCCACCTCATTAACCATTTGAATCTCCGCAGCGGAGAGATCAATGTTCGCCGGTACCAAGTCCAGGTTAGGAACCGAGGTGTGTTGAATCGCGGAGTGAATCGACGTTTGGCTGTCAAGCATGACGTCGTAAATGGTGTCTTCGATCTGGTCATGCGTGAGACCCAAGCCTGCGGACAAAGCACCCTGCGGATCAAGGTCAACGAGCAGGACTTTACGACCTAGCTCAGCAAGGCACGCACCCATGTTAATGGTAGAGGTAGTCTTACCCACGCCGCCCTTTTGGTTACACATCGAAATGATGGTGGCTGGACCATGCTTTTCCAGCGGAGCCGGTTCTGGCAGCTCACGGATAGGACGACCAGTCAGCCCAACCTGCGCTTCAGAGGCTGAAAACAGTCCCTCTTCACTCACAGTCACACCTGCTTCCTTGACCACAATTCGATCATAAATACGATCTCACACCGCCACGCGGACAGCTCATTACAACGTTGTGATTATAGAGTACCCTCTTCACCCTAAATATCGCGATAATGCGTGACTATCCAGCCTGAAGACTTGAATTAGTGAAAGAATCACCGCGTCGGCCAAAGAACCACGCCAACTGAATCCTTATTCGGGTCGTGCAGAGTCACGATCAACACCGCCGACTGCAGCCGAGTTAATGTTCGCGTCCGCACCCGGAGTATTCCTGCCTCCAAACTGGAAGGCGCAATGTTCAGAGACTCAAGCCTAGGCTCTCGGATGAGCTGTGCGCCAAACTTCCCGCAACGAATCCGCGGTGACATGGGTATAGATCTGCGTCGTCGTCACCGAAGAATGACCCAGCAATTCCTGTACCGTACGCACATCGGCGCCGCCTTCCAGCAGGTGGGTGGCGAAGGAATGGCGAAGCGTATGCGGGGATATTGACTTGTTCAATCCAGCACGCTGGACCGCAAGTTTGAGCGCAGCCCAAGCGCTTTGCCGCGACAAAGCACCGCCACGTGTATTAAGGAAGAGCGCGTGCGACTTTCCCTTCGATAACACTGGCCGCGCACGCACTAAGTACTCCTCAACCGCTTTCTGTGCCTGCGAACCCACAGGCACCATGCGCTGTTTGTTGCCCTTGCCTGTCAGGACCAGAATCCCGTCGTTATCGCTCATGTCATCCACGGACAACGCGATGACCTCGGAGATACGCGCACCCGTCCCATAGAGTATTTCCAGCAGCGCACGGTCGCGAATATCAATTGGGGTCGCGGTCTCCCCATCCGGCACTGAGTCAATGAGTTTTTCTACCTCGTCCACGCGCAGTGTTTCGGGCAGGTGCGCAGCGTTCTTGGGAGGCGCCACCTCCCCGGCCACGTCCACGTCAAGTACGCCCTCAGCCACGCCAAACTTGTGCAGACCTCGTGCCACGACCAACGCCCTGCTTGCCGACGCCGCGGCTAGCCCACCGCGCAAAAACTTCAGGTATTCCTCGACCATGCCACGGTCGACATCCGCGAGATCATCAATCCCATTGTCCGCCAGCCACCCCAAGTAGCGGCGAACATCGCGACGATAGTTGCTCAACGTGTTTGCCGAAGCCCCCTTTTCCACGGCCAGGTGGTTGAGCCACGTTTGGGCGAGTGCTTCCGCTTTCACAGCTTCTTCAGGTCTGGTCCTAGTCGACGCCCCGCCATCGACTTTGGACGAAGTTCGAAAGGCTCGTCAACGCTGCGCGGGGTTCGACCACCTCGCAACACCGCGTACGCGGCAAGAATTCCCGTACACGCAATGGAGTTGGCAATCTCACCGGAGATGACTTGGTCGACGGCATCGTCAAGCGCCACCCAAGCAAAGCCCATGTCTGCTTCCTCGTCCCCCTCAGCGGCCAGCCGCGGCACTTCTGACAAATCCCGCGCTAAGAAGACGCGAACGGCCTCCTCACAGAAGCCCGGCGAGGTGATGATGTCGGCAAGCACCGACCAATCCTGCGCAGCCAAACCTGCTTCTTCCTGGAGCTCTCGGCGCGCCCCAGTTAGCTCATCTTCGCCCTTAATGTCGAGTAATCCTGCAGGAAGCTCCCACAAACGGCGGTCAACGCTGCGACGGTACTGATGAACCATCGCAATGCGCTCCGCGTCGTCAATAGCCACGATGGCCACTGCACCAAAATGCTCAACGACTTCTCGGAAGGCAGTGGTGCCACCAGGCATAACTACCTCGTCTCGGCGCACGGCGATAATCGGGGCGTCGAGAAGCAGCTCGCTTCCCACGACCTCAAAATCGTGAGACATTTTAGATGTCCTCCGGCAGTGCAGGCGCAGCCGCATCAGCGGACGCCGCGGAGCCATAGGCTCCCTTGCCGCCGTCGAGCTGCTCCTTGACCGCCATCACAGCAGCCATACGGGAGACAGTGCGATTGCTCGAGTCGACAGTGGAAATCCCGGACTTCTCTTCCCGCAATCTACCAATGATTCGATCATCTGCGGTCTGCTCCACTCGTGCTGCCACCACGGTGTTTCCACCGGCCGCATCAAATGCCTTGAGGAAGTTCACTGAAGCGTCGGTGTAATAGCCGGAAACGCCCTTGCCACCGACATACACCACTGCTTGAGCAGGCAAGATAGTGCCGTCCTCGTAGTCGATGTAGCCGGCGTCGCGAAGCGCCTGCAAAAGATTTGCGCGGTCCTTAGTCGATGAAAGAGGTTCCGTGGTCTTTGGATCCATCAACAGTGCTGCACCCAAAGCCTGACCGGAGTGCGTGCCTGCATCCACCTTCTTGGTGTCGAGCTTTGTTCCAGCAGGAAGCGCATTTGTCACCAAAGACAAAAGCTTATCCGCGCCTTCCTGGCGGAAAAACTCATCGGTCAAGGTGATTTGTCCTGCGTCTTCTGAGTCAGCAGACTTCAGAAGATCGCGAACAGCACGGACATCCCCTTCATCGGCCTCGCCCGTCGCAATGACCATAACTGGACGCTGTGCGAGGCTGCCATCGACTACCAAAGGAGCGAGCTTATTCATCACCGAGTCGCTTGAGTCAGCTTGCGCCTTGAGAATGTCTTCTAACTGCGCCTTCTTCTGGAACTCCTCGCGCAGAGAATCATCTCCGCCTGCCCCGCCAGAAGGCATGTTCGGAGCGATGGCCAATGCGCCCAAGGCAACGCCAAGAGCCGTACCAAACCCAAGTCCCGCGACGAGAAGCGGCTTAGCTCCCATTACTTAAACCACCCCTGCACGCTCAATGCAATGTTGTTCCACGTATCAATCAAGTTCTGGCCAAAGGAAGCGTCACCGCCAAGTCCCACGATGAGGACAATTGCTGCCAGAGCTACCAAAATACCCAGAACAGCCCACAGCCAGCCGGTGTTGGTCGAGCTGGGCGCGGTATAGAGGTTGATAACTGCATCGGCATCGACCAACCGAGTGCCGGCCTTCATGCGAGAAAGCAAGGCTGCCGGAGTTGCGTGGGCTTCGTTGGCAAAGACATCATCGAGATCGATAGAGCCGCCGACCTGAACGATCATCTGCGCTCCATGGTAGTCAGCAAGAAGCAATGCCAAATCCGTAGCGGAGTCTGTTGCCGCCGGGAAAGTCATTGCGCCGATGCCTAGATCCTGGATGCGCTCAAGGCCTTCAGCAGTGCCGTCTGGTTCCGCCGGAAGGATAACCCGCGCACCACTGCGCAGGGTCTCAGAGCTGATCGCGGAAGGGTCGCCAACGATAAAGTCAGGCTTGTATCCCAGCTCCGCTAAGGTGTCCGCAGCACCATCGACACCGATGATGATGGGTTCATACTCGCGAACGAAGTTGCGCAGCAGCTTGACCTTGTTGCGGTGATCCTGCGAAGGAGAAACCACCAAGACCTTGCGGCCGGCCATCTCCGTGCCGGAATCGGGAACGCCTAGGCCATCGATGAGCAGCGGCCCCTCAGAGTGAATGAACTCGATGGAGTTTCCGAAGTAGGCCTCCATGTGGTCAATCAGCTCGCGCTGTGCTTCAGAGAACTTCTCCTCCGCTTTCTCCCGAGTGACGATGCTGCCAGAAGCAATCTTCTTATCGCCAACGAAGACGGTACCTTCTTCGCTAATGCGGGCCTTCTTGCCATCCTTGAAGCTGGAAACGAACTCCTCGCCCACTCCCTCAACAAGGGTGACATCGGCGTCGAGAAGCATGTGCGGACCGTAGTTAGGGATTGATCCGGTGGTGAACTCTGCGACGTTGATGACTGCGGCAGGTTTAATGTCGACCAGCGTTTGCGCTTCTTGGCGCGAAATGTTGGCGGCATTGATGACGGCAAAGTCACCTTCAGCGAACTTCTTCATGCCCTTTCCGCCTGGCGTGCAGTCGCGCAGCGCGCCGTGTTCACCAGGCAGATCGGAATTTCGGGAAAACAGACTCATGCGCCACATTCTCCCCCGTCACGACATCAATGTGTGGAAGGCGCGCGGAACTGAGCCACTTCTGATTGGGCGCGATCAAACAATTCCTGCGCGTGCGCACGCCCCGTCTCAGTGTCGTCGAGGCCAGCGAGCATGCGCGCGAGCTCCTCAACGCGTTCCTGGGGGCTCAAGTCGCTCACTCCCGAGGTGAACTTCTCCTTGGATACGTGCAGGTGAGAGTCCGCATAGGCGGCTACCTGGGGCAAGTGGGTCACCACGATTACCTGGTTGGAGGTTGCAAGCCGCGCTAGACGACGCCCAATCTCCACCGCCGCGCGACCGCCAACACCCGCATCTACCTCGTCGAATACGAGGGTTCCGCCATCGCCGTCGGAGAGCACAACCTCCAGCGCCAGCATGACTCGGGAGAGCTCACCGCCCGAGGCCGCACTAGCCAATGGTTTGCCGTTGAGCTGGAACTCGACTTCGTCAGCACCCGTCTTCGAGTACTTTGTCTGGCGAACTTCCACCGTGAGATCAGAGTTCGGCATGGCGAGGCCATGGATTTCCTCCGAGACCAACGAGCCTAGGTTCTTGGCGGCCTTGGTACGAGCCTTGGTCAAGGCGGCGGCTTTTTCGACCATTACCTTCTCGGCTTCCATCACTTTGGCACGAAGCTCATCCAGGGCTTCGGCCGAGGTATCCATCGACTCAAGTTTGGCTGCGGCTTCGTCACGCCACGCCAAGACACCATCGATGTCCGCGGCATACTTGCGGGTCAGCTGCTTGAGATCCTGTTGGCGGCGCAGAGACTGCTCTAGCAAGTTTGGGTCTGCTGGCAGCGCACCGAGGTATGCGCCAAGTTCGATAGCAATGTCGGAGAGCTGGCTGGTGAGCTCGCTGAGCCTCTCTCCCAGCGCTGCAAGCTCTTTATCGGTTGCGCCCACCAATGCGCTCTCGGCGCGCCCCAGCAAGCTGGACGCGGCCTCAGCATCATCGTAGGAATCCTCGCCATCGATGGCGGACAGCGCTGTGGCAGCAGCCTCACGAAGGGTGTCGACGTCCTGCAAGCGTTGAATAAGCGTGACCAGCTCGCCGTCCTCGCCAGGCTCCGGTGCGACTTCGCCGATCTCTTTGAGCGCAAACTGCAGGCGGTCTACTTCCTGGGCCAGCTCGCGCCGCGACTCGGTACGGTGCTTGTAGTCTTTGGCTAGCTCACGCCAAAAGCGAAAGGCCTCTGTATATGCCTGCCTAACGGCCGCAATTTTGGGATCCGAGCGATCAACTGCTGCGAGTTGCTGCTCAGGAGCAAGGAGTCGCAACTGGTCATTTTGGCCATGGACCGTGAGAACGTTTGAGGAAAACTCGCCCAAGGTAGCGGCGGGTACTGCCCTGCCGCCGAGGTAGGCACGCGAGCGCCCTGCCGAGGACACGGTACGAGAGACGATGAACTCACCGTTTTCATCGGGATCGCCGCCCACGGCTTCAACCACTTCCGCTGCCTGCGGATGCGAGGTGGCGAAACGTCCTTCAACAGCTGCCTTTTCTGCACCATCGCGTACACGCGATGCGTCGGCGCGGCCACCGGCAAGCAAACGCAAGCCCGTGACAACCATGGTCTTACCAGCGCCGGTTTCGCCGGTGAGGACGGTAAGCCCCTCGGCGAACTCCGCCGAGGAGCGTTGGATGACACCTAAGTCTTCAATGGTGATGTCAACTAACATGCGCTAGCTACACCTGCCTTTCTGTTACTTAGCTTTGCGGGCCGCGCCATCCGTGGACAGGCAAGTGCAGCTTGGACACGAGCCTGTCGGTGAAAGGCTGATTATCAAGGCGCACCCATTTGACCGGGTGTGCACCGCGGACTGCCTCAACGCGGGCGCCTGGCGGCATGGAAATTTCGCGGAATCCATCGAGGATAACAATCGCGGGTGTTGTGGCTGTCGCCGACTCTACCGCGATTTTGGAATCAGGTGAGACCACCAAGGGCTTGGTAAATAGCGCGTGGGCATTGTTCGGTACTACCAACAAGGCATCCAGCGAGGGCCACAGGACCGGGCCACCTGCGGAGAACGCATAGGCCGTAGAACCCGTGGGAGTTGAAATCAGGATGCCGTCGCAGCCGAAGGAAGAAACGGGGCGGCCATCTACTTCCAGGATGGCGTCCAGCACACCAGAACGATTGAGGTTTTCAACGGAGGCTTCGTTAAGGGCCCAGCCACGATCCAACAAGCGACCATTGCAGTCTGAGACCTCGATATCGAGGGTCAAGCGGTTCTCGACCTCGTAGTTGCGGTCGATGACTCGGACGAGCGCCCGCTCTAGCGATTCTGCTTCCCACTCAGCGAGGAATCCAACGTGCCCGAGGTTGATGCCCAACACTGGAACGTCCACGGCACGTGCCATGTCGGCGGCACGCAGGAAGGTGCCGTCACCGCCCAACACGAGGACAAGCTCGCATCCCGCGGCAGCAGCCGGAGTGTGCTCGACGTGTTGCAGGTTTGGCAAGACGTGCTCAGCGGCGCTCACGCGCACCTTGATGCCAGCGTCCTGCAAGATTTCCGCGGCGCGAATGGTTGCTTCGAGGTTGTCAGCACGGCTGGCGTGCGGAACGAGCAAAATTTCGCGCTTCACTGGGGCCCCTCCTCGATGGCCACACGGACCATGTCTTCAATGTCTTCTTCTGAGGTTACCCGTCCGTCTTTGACGAGCCACAGGAAATACTCAACATTTCCGCTCGGGCCAGGCAAGGGCGAGGCTGCAACACCGCGCACGCTGACGCCCAGGGTTTGCGCAAAGCCGGCAACGTCTTGGGTTACTTCCTGACGCAGCTGCGGCGAGCGTACGACGCCCCCGGCGCCAATGCGGTCCTTGCCAACTTCGAACTGTGGTTTAACCATCGGCAGCAACCAAGCGCCGTCAGCCATAACGTCCACGATTGCGGGGAGAACCAGTTTGAGGGAGATGAACGAAAGATCGCCCACCATGGCGTCGCAAGGCCCTTCCGTGAGCTCGAGAGTCAGGTTGCGGATGTTGGTGCGGTCCATGATCTTGACGCGGTCGTCGTTCTGCAGGCGCCACAGGAGCTGGCCATAGCCGACGTCGACGGATAGAACTTCGCGGGCCCCGTTGCGCAGGCAGACATCGGTAAAGCCGCCCGTGGACGCACCAGCATCCAAAACACGCTTATCCTTGACATCAACATCAAAAGCTTCTAAAGCGCCGAGTAGTTTGTGGGCACCACGGGATGCCCAGTCATCGGCCGCGTCAGCTTCGACCTTGATGGAGACCTCGGGCTCGACAACCGTGGCAGGCTTCGATGCCTTGAAACCGCCAACCGTTACTCGGCCGCCTTTGATCATCTCGACAGCCTGCTCTCGCGAACGAGCAATTTTCCTGCGGACTAGTTCCGCATCCAAACGACGCCGCTGTGGTGGCATTAGTTCTCCTGCAAGGCCTCACGCAAAACCGCGTGGGCACGGTCTAACTGGGCTACTTCTTCGCTTAACGAGGCCGCTTCGACACCCAAGATTTCAGACATAGCATTATCCACCTCTTCTGGTGCCATGACGGCCCTGGGATCATGCGGCTTTATCGCCATGCCGCAACAGCCTTCTCTGCGAATTCACTGCGTGGCTGAATATAACGCGGAGGCTCGGGCATCGCCCACGCAACCTCCAGTACTGTGCGCAGTGCTTGGATGGACGTTGACTTGGATTTTCCCCCCTGCAACACAATGTCATAACCGTCGACGCGGGCACGGAAATCTCCTTGCGCACTTGGTTTCGCCACCGCTGTGGGCAGAGAAAGCTCATGGAAACCCGCACCAACAAAAGTAGGTCGCTGCTCTACCGGGGCTTCGATGAGTTCCAGCTCTCCAGAGACGCCAGTCAAGACATGGAAAGTGTTCATAGCTGCAGCGTTGCCACCGGCGATATCCGTGTTCAAGCGGTCGCCGACAGCCAGAGGTTTCTTAGAGCCGACCTTCTTGGCGGCATAGGCGAACATGGCAGGCTCGGGCTTTCCCGCCGAAATGGGCTCTACCCCAGTAGCCGCAGCCACAGCTCCAACGAGGGCACCGTTGCCCACGGCGAAGCCACGCTCGGTGGGCAACGATGTGTCCAAGTTCGAGGCGTAGAACTTAGCACCATTGTTGATGGCATAAGCAGCCTCAGACAACTGTGCCCAGCCCACAGACTTGTCCATGCCTTGCAGAACAGCTGCCGGCTTGTCATCGGCGCTGTTGACTACTTCGTAGCCGGCGTCACGAGCAAGAGCGCGGAAAGAGTCCGCACCAATAATGAGGACCTTGGAGCCAGCTGGTATCTCAGCGCCCATGAGAACCAAGGCAGCCTGCGCAGAGGTGACCACATGTTCGGCATCTGCGTGTAGACCGATCTCGCGGAGCATCTCAGAAACCGCCTGCGGGCTACGCGAGGCATTGTTGGTTACATAGACCGCCGGGACGCCACAGGAGTTGATGACGTCGACAACGCACTGAAGAGGCTGACCGCCCTCCCAGACGGTGCCGTCAAGGTCCAACAGGAGGGAGTCGTGAGCTTTGAGGATGTTCATTTCTAGATTTCGGCCAAGCGCTCAGTTGCGTCGGTCCAATCTCCTTCATCAATCTTGACGGTGTGCTTGAACCACTCGGTGTCCTCATCATTACGGCCGGCTTCGAGCAGCGCATTGGCGTAAGCGTAGGACAAACGGCAAGCGGAAAGGCCGCGTGCTTCCCTGGTGGGGTTAGCTCGCTGAATAGTCACGACTGCCGACTCCGGCTGCCCCATGTCAATACGGGCACCGGCGACGACGATAGCAAGCTCGATAGCGGAGTCTGGGTCCAACTTGCGAGCCTCTTCACTACGACCAAGTTCAACGGCCTTTTCAGGACGGCCAAGACCGCGTTCGCAGTCAGCCATGACCGCCAAGAGGCCAGGACCGCCAGAGATACGGCGCGCGGCACGCAGCTCAGAGAGGGCTTCCTTCCACTCGCCTGCGTGGTAAGCAGCAATGCCGTTGGCTTCACGCGCTACGGCAACGCGACCGGCACGATCCTTGGCGGCACGTGCGTGACGCAATGCGAGCTTAGGATCATCGTCCATCCAGGTGCCAGCCATGATCAGGTGCTTGGCCACAGCCTCCATGTTTTCCTTGGACAGTGAACGCAAATCCTGAAGAACAGAAGGATCAAGATCCTCGATATCGATGTCCAAAGGAAGGTCCGGATCGGTCATGCGGCGGTTAATACGCTCCTCGCGGTAGCCGGAACGCTGCGGATGCGCCTTGCTCTTGTCGTTCCTGTTGCGGCCATTACCACGACGCTCATCACGATTACGGCCACCACGGTTGCCATTGCGGTTGTCTTCACTGCGGCCGCGACGATCATCGCGCCCTCCACGGCGATCGTTATTTCGATTTCCACGTCGGTCATCGCGGTGATCGTCGCGACGGTCATTATCTCGGTAGTTGCGGCGGTTCTCTCGGCGCTCGCTTCGATCCTCTCCACGGAAATCATCACGGCGTTCTCCGCGGCGCTCATCGCGACGATCATTACGGCTGCGCTCATTGCGGGCGCCGTAGCCGCGACGACCTGAGCCACCGATACCGGACCCGTTGCCGCCATCATTACGACCGTTGAAACTGCGTTCAGACATTCAGCCTTACTCTCTTCTTGATTAAAACTCGTCCGTTTCTAACGGCCTAGTCTACAGGCCTTTATGGACAAGACAGAAACTTCTACCCTACGCATTACACGGCTAATATCCAATTCAACCCAACTAAGCCAAACAGAACCAAATAGCAAAACCAACATGCGAAACATAAAGCGCTGACGTTAAGCACCCAAGTAAAACAAAACGGAGCCTCGAATACCGCGCTAAAGCCCGGACACAACCAAACACTAGAGATCATGTGGGTTCTACACATGGATGAACTATCGGCAATTGAAGTAAAACGTCAAGTAGCGCCTGTGCTGTTCCGTTGTTTCGGATAG
>NZ_KV788513.1:0-3334 GCF_001807295.1 Corynebacterium sp. HMSC06C06 | reverse complement strand
CTCAAACGGAACAAAACCTGGGGCACTTCAACCAACCCCAGCGATGAATCATAAATAGTCCAACTTCTCATTCATCGCTAGGAGGCACACACCCATGGCCTATGACTTCGTCATTGGCGTGGACGTCGGCAAATACTTCCACCACGTGAAGCGTCCTGGGTTTGGTTCCGCTTCTTTTACGGCCCTGTGTTGATGGGCTGGGTGAGATAGTACTCGGTTTCTACTTCCTGTGGGGTAGCGTAGTCCAAAGCTTCATGAAGCCGCTTGGTGTTCCACCAATGCACCCACCGCAAGGTGGCCAGTTCGACTTCTCCGACCGAGGTCCACGGGCCTTGGGTGTGAATGAGTTCAGCTTTGTAGAGCCCGTTGACTGTTTCGGCTAGTGCATTGTCGTAAGAATCGCCGACTGTTCCCACACTCGGGCGGATTCCGGATTCCGCTAGCGCGGTGGAATACTTCAGTGACACGTACTGGCTGCCCCGATCGCTATGGTGAATTAACTGGTTTCCATGGATTCGTCCTGCAGTCGTTAACGCATGCTCCAAAGCCTCCATGGGCAGCGCATCGGTACGCATCGTCGAGCGTGTAGCAACGCCAACAATTTTTCGACTGTGGACATCCACGACAAACGCGGTGTAGGCGAATCCTGACAGGGTGCGAACGTAGGTAATGTCGGCAACCCAAAGCCTGCCTGGTGCCTGCGCACGGAAGTTTCGGCGCACAAGGTCCGGGCGATGATCCGGTGCCTTCGGGCTTACCGTTGTCACTGGGGTTCGCCCACGTCTGCGGCCAGAAACGCCTGCGAGTTTCATCAGTCGTGCGGTCTTGTCGCGACCAATATGAAAGCCTTCACGGTTCATCGCGTGCCACATTTTGCGGATGCCGTAGACCGAGAAATTCTGCTCATGCACACGCTGTATCTCTGGGATGAGCAGGCTATCGCTTAAGGCCCTTGCGCTGGGAACACGAGTGGTGGCTTTGCGGTAGCCGCGTGAAGTAATGAATCCACGATCTGCTTGTTTAAGGACTCGGCAGATGGGCCCGGGCCCCAAACTGATCTTTATACGTGTCGATGTAGGAGATCATTTGGTCGTGGGTCGGTCGAGTTCCGCTGCGAAAAAGCCGAAGCAGTCTTAAGAATCCCGTTTGCTCGCTTCAGCTCACGGTTTTCGCGGCGCAGACGCTTGATCTCTTCTTCCATTGTTTCGCCGCCTGACGCGTCGGAGTCATCACGTACTGAAGCGCTGTCACGGTACCAAGCCCGCAATGTGTGGTGAGATACTCCAAGCAGCTTACCGACCTCCGTGTAGGCGCGTTGCAGTGAGCAGGACTCCAGGCGGACCATTTCGATGATCTGATGGACCGCCTTCTCTTTGAACTCGACGGAATACTTTCTAGGCATAGTTCAATCCTTCCTTAGCTGAGGTAGGAACTAAACCCAGGACGCTTCAAAAGCTGTCTATAAAGTCCCTAGTCAGGTGATTGGTTGGCTCATCCAGGAGGTATAGATCTGCTGGCGTTGCTAAACAATCGGGCCTAACCCCCGACGTGTCTACTTTCCGGGGGTCAGGCCCATCTGTA
Organism: Corynebacterium sp. HMSC06C06; assembly: GCF_001807295.1. Lineage (NCBI taxonomy): Bacteria > Bacillati > Actinomycetota > Actinomycetes > Mycobacteriales > Corynebacteriaceae > Corynebacterium > Corynebacterium sp. HMSC06C06. Next base: position 1,753 of record NZ_KV788513.1, on the reverse strand, counting down.
TTTCAGTCTTTGGTAGATGACCTTGGGACTTACTCGCATACGGGGAGTAAATTGAACTCGGATGATTTAGGTAGTGTGCGCAGGACTGAACTTGTCGCTATCAAACAGGAGATAACCGAGCACAGAGCACATAGCGCCATGCTTGCCTGAAAACCAATTGCGGCGAGAAATGTACCCGCGCTGGCGGAAGCGATGATTGGTAGCAATCCCATCATCAGACGCGCTCCTGCCGAGCATTTTCCTATTTTTTCGGGAGGTGCTGATAACGCAAGTAGTCCTCCGGAGTATGAGTTGCACGCAATGGATGGAACTACGATGAAAAATGCTGCGACTGCGATGAGTGCCCAATACTGGGAAAATACGAGAAGCAACAGATACCACAGTAGTTCCCAAAGCATTGTTGCTCGGATGATGTTTCTTCCTGGCAATTGCTTGATGAGGCGGTCTTGAAGAAGTCCTCCAACAATCATTCCAATAGTAAACATGGTTGAGGTGAGGCCGATTATCCAACCATCAACTTTGAGGTATGCCAGCCATAGGTCAATAGACGCGATGAGGAAAAAGTTGGCGAAGTTGGAGAAGATATCGATGCTGAAAATTGTTCGAAGCATCGGATATTTCCAAATCCAAGCCAAAGAATATTTGCTATCAGACCAGAACTCTTTAAACGAATACCGTTGCTCGCTGTTTGACTTCCCCAAGTCCATACTGAAAGTTCTTGAAGCATAAAGCGGACCCAACCCAGACAAAGTTTGTACAACAAAGGGAATAACCGGGGCTAGACCGTAGAGAAAGCCTCCTAAAGGTAGTCCGACCATCCAGATAATGTTGTCTCGAGTTTGGTTACGGCCTTGCGCTTGAACAAGCAAATTCTCGGGAATGATGAATCTCAAAATGGCGTTGGTTAGGCCTCCGAACGCGCCTGTAATCATTCCTGCAAACAGGCTAAAAAAGAACAAAAGTATGAAAGTGAATTTGCTCAAGTAAAGTAGCAGCGAAAAGGTTGACCAAATAGCAATTTGGCTCAGCCCGTAGAAGAGAAGTAACTTCTTTTTGTTGAAACGATCAATGATCATGCCGGCCGGGATCGTCATGATCATCGAGCCGGCCGAACTTGCGGCTCCAATCACTCCCGCTTGACTTAGGCTTCCAGTGAGGTGGTAGCTCGCAAGTGAGATAGGGATGGCCACGAGGGATGCCCCCAAGGCGCTTGCTGTATCGGCGAAGAACCAACGTAGATAGTCAGGATGATTCTTGCGTACGGTGGTCCAAAATTTTTGATCAGAAGTCTTATAATCCTGCATCGTGTCTCTCAATGCTTGACAACCGCGACTGAAAGCTCATGCACGCAGCATGAACCCAGCATCGGATTTCCGAAATGGGCAATTCTCACGGGTCGAATTCTTGACCCGCCGCAACTTGCGGTGTGTCAAAAGGGATTTATTGATGCAGTAATGTGAACATGATGTGCTCCAGGTACTATGCCATTAATCTCGGATCAGTGCCTCTAGACTTCCCCGCAATAAGCTTACTAATTCTCTTGGGGTAGGCGCTTGCTCTTTAAGAACTGGATGGAGACCATAATAGGTGGTCCCTCGTTCATCACTAATGATTTCGAAATCTATGGCTTTAATCTCTAGTTTGTTGTTGATGAGAATGTTCGAGGGAGATACGTCTATCCACCGTACGTCTGAGTTTGCGATGGTTTTGATAAGGGACTTGAAGTGCCCCAGGTTTTGTTCCGTTTGAGTAG
>NZ_KV788512.1:0-20158 GCF_001807295.1 Corynebacterium sp. HMSC06C06 | reverse complement strand
CTTCCCAACCCAACCGGGCTGGATATCAGGTGTCTACCAAACAGGGGTCAGGTCCCCCTGAACATCCCCGACATTGGCAGCAACAACTGGGTCATCCGATGCACCACGAATGATCCGGACGGGTGCCTTCCGCCTGCCGAGCAAGAGTTTCCCGGCGTGGACTATTGCGCCAACCTGCACCAGCTGCTTCGGGACGAACCTGACCGTGGCATTGATATGACCCACGACATCGTACGCGCGCTCCTGCCCTACCGCGGCATCCACATGGAGGTCGAGCCGCGGGTACTGGATGGGGATGTGGATGTGTTGAGGTAAGTAAGGCGGAGACGAGATTAGGGACGTGCTGATCTAAAGCACCGGCCCGCTGTTTCAGGTGGTCAGGAACTAAAATTTTAGGTTCCTGACCACCGATTTTCGTATAAGGAAAGCCATGCTTACAGATAAGCAGCTGCGTTCCGCACAGCCTAAGTCTCCTGCCCCAGCGCCACAGCTGGGGTCTTTTTCTGCCTCCCCTATCGAAGGGACGTGCTAGGAAAAGCAGGGCACTCACGACCTGAATGTCCCCTATCCCGGCTAGTGTTATGAGTCGAAACTATCTAAAGCGACCTAAAAGAAGGACACCCGCTGTGAGTACCACTGACCTCAATCAGTCTGTTGTGTGGGCGACCGCCGATAAGTACCTGCGCTCCATCGTCGAGCCAGAAGACTATGGCGACTACATCCTGCCGTTGACTGTGCTGCGCCGCCTGGAATGTATTTTGGCTCCCACCAAAGACAAGGTTTTAGACCTGGCGCACCAACTACATGACGACGGCATGAGTGAGTCCTATATGGATTGGGAGGTGCAGTCACAATTTGGGCTGTCCTTCTACAACACCTCGCAGCTGGACTTAACCCGTATCGCGGAGACCGATGATCATGTCTATGACTCGCTCATGGACTACGTTGGTGCGTTTTCGCAGTCGGTGCGCGATATTTGGGATGCGTTCGACTTCGCGGTGAAGATGCGCACCCTTGACCAGGCTGGTCGTCTGTGGCCCATGGTGAAGCACTTCTCCACCATCGACATGTCCGTTGAAGCGCTGCCCAACGCACAGATGGGTGACCTATTTGAGCATGTGATGTACCGGGCGTTTAACACCAAGGGCAAGGCTGCGGGTGCCTTCTACACCCCGCGCGATGCGATCCGACTCATGGTGGACATCCTCTTTGCCTCCGACGACCTGGGCTTAACCTCCCCCGGTGCCTCACGCACCGTCTACGACCCCACCGCGGGTACCGGCGGCATGCTGCTCGTGGCCGAGCGCGCGTTGAAGGAACTCAACCCCAACATTGAGGTCAACCTCGCAGGCCAAGAGCTGATGCCCACCGGCTACGCCATTGGCAAGGCCGACTTGCTCATTCAGGGTGGTGAGCCGGACGCGATCCGCCACGGTGACACACTGCTGACAGACCTGTATGAAGGTGAACAGTTCGAGTACATTCTGTCCAACCCGCCGTTTGGTTCTGATTGGTCGGTACAGCAGTCGGCGGTCAAGGAACAGGCCAAGGTGCCGGGGTCTCGCTTTAGCCACGGCCTACCCAACAAGAGCGATGGCCAGATGCTGTTTCTTGCCCACGTAGCCTCCAAGCTCATGCCCGCGGGCGAAAACGGTTCCGGGGGACGTGGTGCGGTGGTGTCCAACGGATCGCCGCTGTTTACGGGTGGCCCTGGTTCCGGCCCCGACCAGATCCGCGCCTGGCTGCTAGAAAATGACCTGGTGGACGCGATTATTCAGCTGCCCACCAACATGTTCTATGGCACAGGTATTTCCACCTACATCTGGATTCTGGACACCAATAAGGAAGACCACCGCAAGGGCTTTGTGCAGCTCATTGATGCCTCCGCGTGCTGGTCTGTGCCAGACAAAGGCTTGGGCGACAAACGCCGCGAGATGCGCGAGGCCGACCGCACCAAGGTGCTGGAGACCTACAGTGCTTTTGCCGATAACGACATGTCCAAGGTACTCACACCAGACGACCTGGGCTTCCGCGATGTGAAGGTCACCAAGCAAGCACGCCTAGGAGTCCACGTCACCGACGACGCAATTGCTGAGGTACTAGCGCACAAGCAGGCTGTTAACGAACACGCCGACGTGGTACGCGCGGTGGCTAACGCTTCCTACAACGACCTGCCGGACGCGCTCAAGGCCGCGGCCAAGGAACACGGTGTGAAGATGCCCGCCACGCTTATCGACGCTATCTCCAAGGCCATCGCCGTCCCTGACAACGAAGCCGAGCCAGCAGTTGACCGCAAGGGTGACCCGGTTCTTGATCCGTCGTTTACCATGACCGAGCGCGTGCCGCTTACCGAAGACATCGACGAGCACATGCAGCGTGAAGTACTCCCCTTCGCGCCTGATGTCACCTGGGACGCAGCTAAAGCCGTCACCGGCTACGAGATCCCGTTTAAGCGCGTGTTCTACAAACCTGAGCCGGTTCGTCCCTTAACCGAGATCGATGCCGACGTGGCCGAGGTCATGGGCCGACTCATGGATAAGTTCGGGCAGGTGAGGAAGTAATGGGAAGGAGAATCGAACTAGCACCGTTGTGGTCGCTTTGCTCGTTTGACGATGATTTACTGCCTGAGAGCACGTCGTCCGAGTTTTCGTTTAACTACGTTGATATATCTAATGTCAAGACAGGGCGTGTAGAGATTCCCCAGCAGACCTTTACAATCGCAAATGCACCGTCAAGAGCACGTCGATTAGCTCGACCGGGGGACGTGGTTGTTTCAACTGTTAGGACTTATCTCAGGGCGATCGCCCCTGTTCCGGTAAGTACTGAGAACTTAGTATTTTCCACAGGGTTCTGCGTTGTTCGGCCTCATGCAGGCATCTCTGACGGACGCTACATCAACTACTTGCTTACTTCCGATCAGGTTGTTGACGAAATAGTCGCAGACTCAACGGGAACAAGCTACCCAGCTACATCCCCTACTAAGATAGCGAGACTGCGCGTTCCCGCTCCACCTCTTCCCACCCAGCGCGCCATCGCTGACTACCTCGACCGCGAGACCGCCGAGATCGACGGCATGCGCGCCGATTTGGACGAGATGGAACGGCTTTTGAACGAAAGACATTCAGCATTAATACAGCGTCTCATTGATCAACGAATCGATGCCGACGCCGCGCCAATGTCGATCGCAGTTGCGGGTCACTTGGGCGGGAGCGGCTTGGTAGGGGGTCAATCGATGGCAGGGGACGACGAAACCGGAATCCTGAAGACTTCTGCTATTTCATCTGGAAGGTTCTTACCGTCGCAAAATCGACTTATTGAGGCTGGGCAAGTAGAAAACGTTCCTACCGAGCACTTCGTGAAATCCGGCGATCTCTTGTTTAACCGCCTAAACAGCCCTGAATGCGTCGGTGCCATGTCTTACGTTGGCGAAACCAGAGCGAACCTAATCTTTAGTGACAAAATTTGGAGGCTGTTCCCAGGACCACATACTGACCCCAAGTATCTAGCTCTTTGGGCTAAGACTCCTGCTTATCGAAAGCAAGTAGAGTTTTCGATCGTCGGAACCAGTCATTCTATGCAGAGCCTGGGGTACGGCACGTTCCAGCAGTTCCGAGTATTCCTCCCACCCCTCGCTGAACAGCGCCGCATCGCGGACGAAATCGACCGTGAAACCGCTGAGATTGATTCAATGTTGGAGGACATTACGAAGCTGCGGGATTTGCTGGCGGAGCGTCGTTCAGCGGTGATTTCGGCGGCGGTGACCGGCCAGATTAATATTCCTGTCTCCTCTACACACAAGGACGAACCTCATGCCTAAACGTGACATTATGCGCGAAGAGCGCCTGGAAGAAACTATCTGCGAGTCGCTGCAAGGAAGCGGCTGGATCTATGAGCCAGGGATGAAGGACACCGGCTGGGACGCGCGCCTAGGCCTGTTCCCGGCTGATGTGCTGCACTGGCTTTCCACCCAATACCCGGAGGCCTATGCCAAGGCCGTGCCGCAGGATGCTCCCGAGGCAACGCGGGAGAATGCGGAGAGGTTGCTGCTGCAGTACGTCGCCAAGCGGCTCGAATCCGCAACGCGTAGGGACACCCAAACCGGACGCATCCGTGGAGGCTTGTTGGGTACCCTGCGAGAGGGCTTTAAGTACGCGCAGACCAACGCGCGCTCAGCGACTTTTGGCCCCATGGTGGCGTTCCCACCTGCCAACCCGCTCAGTGTGTCCGCGGCAAAGCGTGCAGAGGACAACCGCCTGCGCATTATCCGCCAGGTTCACTTTGATACCACCAGCGGCGAAACGCTGGATCTAGTGGCTACGGTCAACGGCATTCCGGTGGCCACGTTTGAGTTGAAGACGGACAACACACAGTCAGTGGCTCATGCGATAAAGCAGTACCGCAAGGATCGTTTACCGTCGAAGAATCGCCGCGTACTCCTGCCGGGGCGCGCACTGGTTCACTTCGCGGTGTCGAATGACGAGGTGTACATGACCACCGCGCTTAAAGGCAACGACACGAGGTTCCTACCGTTTAATCAGGGACATGACGGTGCTGGTGGCAACCCGCCAGTAGCGGGCAAGTCTGCTACTTCGTATCTGTGGGAGAAGGTGCTGCGTCCTCGGCTCCTGCTGCGCATCTTAAGTGATTTCGCAGTGTGGGAGCCGGATTCTAAGTCAAAGCGCGGTGCGAAAGGTACCTTGATTTTCCCGCGCTTCCACCAGCTACGCGCGGTGGAGAAAGTCACCACCGATGTAGCCGAGCGTGGTGCTGGCGGGAGCTACCTTATTGAGCACTCCGCTGGTTCCGGCAAGACCAAGACGATTGCGTGGCTTGCGCACCGTCTTATTAGGCAGGTAGCCCAGGACGGAACCAAAACTTTTGATTCTGTCATTGTGGTCACCGACCGTACCGCTCTGGATACCAATATCCGCCAGGACATGCAGGCACTAGCTGCATCGCGTGGTCTTGTGGTCTCAGTCGGTGAAAATTCCGGCGCGAAGTCACCACAGCTGCGCGAAGCCCTGGTTGAGGGTGGCCACATCATCACTTGTACGTTGCAGACGTTCCCGTACGTGCTCTCACTGCTCGATGATGACCCGGATATTCAGGGCCGCAACTGGTGCGTGATTGCTGATGAGGCGCACTCCTCACAAACTGGTTCGTCCGCCTCGGCGCTGCGCGAGCTGCTTGCTGAGGTGGAGCTAGATGAGTCAGAAGAGTACACCGCCGACGACCTGCTGGAGCTGCGCCAGGAAGCAGTCGCTACCGCGTCAAACATGACGTTTGTAGCGCTCACGGCCACGCCGAAGGGAAAGACCCTGCGCCTGTTCGGAACCCAAACCCCAGACGGGCACTACATTGCTTTTGACACGTACCCGATGGGCCAGGCTATTGCTGAGGGCTTCATCATGGACGTGCTCACCAACTACTCCACCTACACCATGTGGGCGGAAGTCCGCGACGAGTTGGGACGAACCGAGGAAGTCGATGAATCCGCAGCCGTGACCGACATGGTGCGCTTTGTCCGCTTGCACCCGACCTCCATTGCCCAAAAGGTAGAGGTGGTGGTCGAACACTACCGCCGCAACGTGGCCCACCACTTAGACGGCCAGGCTCGTGCCATGGTGGTGACCTCATCGCGCAAAGCAGCAGTGCACTGGGCGCGTGAGATGAACCGCTACATCACAGAAAAAGGCTACGAGTTTCACTCGCTCGTGGCGTTCTCCGACAAGGTAAGCATGGAGGACGAACCAGAGCCGGTCACCGAAGTCAGCATGAACGGCGAATCCGATGTAGAGCGCGCCTTCAAAGACGACGATCTGGACTACCGCGTGCTCATTGTGGCCAACAAGTTCCAAACCGGATTCAACGAGCCGCGACTGTGCGCAATGTACGTGGATAAGCACCTCTCCGGGGTCGCCACCGTGCAAACACTCTCCCGGCTCAACCGCATCCACCCGAACAAGCCCGCCCCGATGGTGGTGGACTTCATCAACGATCCCAAACTCATTGAGGCCGACTTCAAGCGCTACTACCAGGGAGCGGTCATTGACACCGACATTGACCCTAACTCCCTGCACACGCTGGCGGACGAGTTGGACACCGCTGGCTACTATGACCCAGACGAGATGAATAAGGTTGCCGAAGCCTACATGGCAGGCGAGGACTCAGAGAAGCTGCGCGGTGCGGCAGGTACGATTCTTGACCGCTGGCGCACAGACCGAAACTCCGCCGATAAGGACACCCGCGAGCGCGCCAAGGATTTCAGGGCACATGTCCTTAAATATCGCCACGCCTACGAATTCCTCTCCCAGATCATTGCCTACGCAGATGCCGACGTGTCACGCCGCGCCATGCTATGTAGCGTGCTGGAGCCGAACCTGCACATCACCGAGCTAGACGACGATGAAGACTTCCTGACAGGTGTCACCCTGGCCGGTGTGGCCATTGCCCAGAGCGGTGTAGAAGAAGACTATAGCGTGAGGGACAGTGAACTAGAGCCGTTGAATGTTCCTGAGTTTACGGTTCGCCTTGGTGAGCCGAAAACCCCACTACGCGCGGCGTTTGACGAAGCCGTTGAAAAAGTCAACGACATCTTCTCCATAGCCGGTGTCGATGTCAACAGTGATGAAACCGCGCAGATGATTGTCGCTGCCTGGGGAACATTGTCCTCCAGTCCAGAAGCGGTGCGGCTGGGCAAAGAAAACAACCGCGACCAGCTCAAACGCTCGCGCAAATTCCAGCAGGAAGCCACCAGCGCTATCTTTGACGGCATCGAACAACGGAAACAGCGCGACGCACTGCTTACCACCGACCGCGACGTGCTACGCAACGTGATCTCCACGCTCGCTGACATTATGGCCGCCGCCCGCGAAACTGGTGAGCTGGGCTAGGACAGGGGACGTGCCGGGATGAAGCTTTGGTGATCCGGGGGCTGTCACCGCGTCTGTGCGTAGCGCGCTGCGGAGGTCGACTCGACAATTCCCTCAGTCACCTGACACTGCCACCACCCCGGCAGCTTAGACAATCCGCACCTACGCACTTCGTGCCTGACAAGGAGGACTGTAACTATTATGGCCGACGAGAAACCCACCTTCGTCCGTGAAGGTGGGTTTCAAGATTTTTGTCGGATGTGCTTCATAAATGAGGACCAACGTACAAAACTTTAATATTGTCAGGTCCCCAGTAGCTCCAGTAAATTCGCCACGCTTGGGGCGTGTGATTCTCTACATAAGAGATATAAATGGTTTCACCACTATTGGCCGTCTTGCCCTTCAAAGGGTGCGTTTTTAGGCTTGGGTATGAAGGGCCTGGGTCTTCCAAGAACCCAATTGCTTTCTTGACCTTTTTCCTCTTGTCGGGATACTTGGTAAGCGCTTTCCGAAGGTCATCTGCGGCAGACAGAGCAAACTGGATTTTGAAACGTGGCATTTCTTCTGGCTGGTCAGTTAGAACTCAAAATCCACAAATCGGCCGTCTGCGTAGTCTTCCAAGCTGTCTCGGAATACGCGAAGGGCATCGGGATTCGAGTAAATGATCTCGATATCTTGGTTCATGTCTTCTTTCGCAACGTGGGATACGCGACCTGCGGAATCCGAAAATGCCAGCATCTTCCCGCAATCAACCGCGTTCTTGTAAAGCGTATTGCTCATGCTGCGTCCTTTCTTTGTTCAACCCCTCCGACCTAAAGCCGGTTGGGCTTCCCGTTGGATGTCCTCGTCGGGCTGGTTTCCATCTTGTCATAAAATATGACAGCGATGTGCTTACTTGAGACTGTGTACGCTCTGAGCTTGTGGTTCTACCTTGAACTACGTCAGAGAGGAAGCCCCTAACAGGGGGTGAGGTGTCCCCAGCTCTTACACACACCAGTCTTGGTGTTCAAGGTCGGTGAACATAGAAGCCACCGTTATTCTGGCTCCGCGTAGAACGCGCATAAAGTTGCGTCTTTTCCACACTACTCAACCGTAAAATCCAGCCATCGCCACCTCATCCCACCAGCCGACGGAACCGGCCACGGAAACCGACGGAAACCATAGCTGCAGTTCGGGTCGTTGCAGGTGGGTGGGTAGTTTCACAAAAGACTGGGCTCCAAGCAGATTCTGCTTGGAGCCTATTCGTTTCGCTACTTAGCCCTACTTAGCCCTTAACCCCTATCTTCTTCAAAAGGCCCACATAAACAATCACGACCCCCGTTTGGCTTAATGCCACGGGGGCCGTCGTTGTCCACAGCCAGTGTGACGGCTGAAGATGTCTAGTTAAAACTTAAGCGCCAGCGTTACCGATCTGGTCATCCAGCTTGTCGCGCCCCTGCTTGATCTGATCAGCCTTGTCCTCGCCCAGCTTGTCCTGCGCTACCTCTGCGCCCTTGTCGAGCACCAAATCGGAGATCTGCTCTCCCTTTTCCGAGTTGAGTGCGTCCTTAGCCTTATCAAAAATACCCATAAGATGCCTCAGCCTTTCCAACGAAAGTTTCTTGCTCTAACGTTCAACATGTTCGCGGTGCAACCAAGACTGGCTGAACGAACACGTGCCCCACCGTACATACGAATACGCCTTCCTGCCATAAGAAAATTCTTAAGTGAGTTCGCTCCCGCAAATCTTCTTAGTTAAACCCTTGATCAAAGATTCCTGGTGCTACCGTAAGAGGTCAAGAATTTAATGCCGGTACTTGTTTTGGGCAATCCTCGGAACTAGAACCTAAGCGGGCACCTAGTAGAGCTCAAAGTATCGTTAATACCGAAAGTTTCAATAACAGCCGAGGACTACGCGGACTATGCCAACACCCTCCACAAACAGCTCATCCCCCACTGAGTTTCACTCTTTTGCGGATTCGTCTCCTTCTGCAGCTACGCAAGCAACCGAGGAATTCTTTGGGCTCGTGTGGCCAGGCAAGAACTCCGCCGCCCAATTAGCTCACACACCCACCGCACTACACAAGGTGGCACAAAATGGCGAATCAGACTCTCCAAATACTATTTTTGAAGGCGACAACCTGGATGCGCTCAAGGTGCTCGGCTCAGAGGGCTTTAGGGCAGACGTTATCTATATCGACCCGCCGTATAACACAGGCAAAGAATTCGTTTACACGGACAATTACCGCCGAAGGCGAAAAATGGGGTCCGGAAGTTACGGACAATGGCACGCTGAATGGCTTTCCATGATGTACCCACGCCTATTTCTAGCTAGAGGAATTCTAAAGGAGACAGGATTCATTTTTGTCTCGATTGGTGAAGACGAATGCGCGAACCTGCGCAAAATCATGGATGAGATCTTCGGAGAGGACTGTTTCGCCGGGCAATTGATTTGGAAGAAAGGCGGAACCGGCAAGAATGACTCGAAGTATGCCGTTGTAGAGCACGAATACATTTTGTGTTACGCCAAGTCACCAGATAACCCTGGCTTCAATGTGGACGAGGGCGCGCACACATCAACAAACTATAACTTCAGCGACGAGCGCGGAAACTACTCACTGGTTCGTCTAGATTCCAAGACGCTGGGATACCTGCCGACCCTCGACTTCCCCATTACGGATGAGAAAGGCCGTCAGTACTGGCCTGACCAACCCACGGGTAAGGAGAAGGTCGCGCGCTGGCGGTGGGGACGAGAAAAGGTCGCAGCGAATTACGATCAGCTCGTCTTTCGGCGGGGGTTTGTCTATACCAAGAACTATCAAAAGAAAGGGGCTCGTCCCCGTTCAATCTTGGACGGGGAGCGTTTCGGAGTAACCCGCGCTGGACGACGCGACGCTGAAAATGTCATGGGTGTTCAAGGAGTATTTGAGTTTCCCAAGCCTGTCCGGCTCATCAAGCATCTCGTAGCCATTGCCGGTGGACCCAACGCTGTGGTCCTTGATTTCTTTGCGGGCTCAGGAACCACAGCCCAGGCTGTCTTAGAGCTCAACGCCGAAGACTCTGGCAACCGCAGTTTCCATCTCGTTCAATTACCACAGCCCACTGCTAAGAACGGCCCTGCCTACGCTGCTGGTTTCCGCACCGTGGCCGAAATCTGCGTTGGCCGGGTTTCCGCCGTTCCGGGGGCTACTTTCCGGCACTTCCAGCTGCAAGCATCATCGGTTCAAGACGACTAACTGGTCTTTTTACCCGACTCCGGATCCTCGGTGCCTGCTGGTCTACCCGGAACGCCAAAGAAGTCTAAAACGCGGTCAGTGGCAAAGCCTTTTCCTACCTCTGCTCTGTCGTCAACGCGGCCACCAGGCCAGATGTGTGATCCACCGCCGATGCGGATGTGCTGCAGCGGAGCTTTACAGCCGACCCATGTTTGTTGCAAAGCGTTGTTGACCAGCCGCATAGTTGTGACATCCGTCGTGCACTGATTGCGCTTCCGGTTGGTCTCCATAACCGTGGCCACCGAATCGTATTTTGTACCGTGGCGGGTTCCGCCGTAATACTCCACCACTGGGTCATCGGTGCCGTGCATGTCAAGGCGCCCCACTGGATCTCCGGAACAGTTCTTGTAGATGCCCTCGTAGTAGGCAGCAGAAACCGTGGCGATCGAATGGAAAGTTTCCGGCATGCGGCAAGCCAGGAACGCTGCGAAGCCACCGCCGTTGGACAAGCCAGCTGCGAAAATACGGTTGTCATCGATAGCGTAAGTCGCGCGCAGACTGTCAACCATATCCGCAACGAATTTGAGGTCTTCTTCCTCAGTCGTCTTGGCATACGGTGCTGGCGTCCATGCCTTCTCGACGCCAGCTGGATACACAACGATGGCCTGCGCAGCATTCATCTCTGTGTAGCCTTCAATCGCTTTGGGTTCCTCGCCCCAACCGTGGAAGACCATCACCAGCGGCCAGCGCTTCTCAGGGTCGTATTTCTCCGGAACGTGCACAATGAAGTTACGCCCAGAAGGCAAATTAATGGAGCGGCTTTCCCCTGGCTCTGGGCCATCAAAAGGCGCAGACACCGGTATTCCGAGCTCAGAATTCTTATCCCACAGCGACGCCGATTCCGGTTTTATCGGAGCAGGCGTTGCACAAGATGTCAAGAAAAAAAGGCTGGCACAAACAGCAGCAGTTTTACGTACGACATTGGAAGTGAGCACGGATTAGTCACGTCCTTTCTGCCATGCGTTCCAAAGTTGCCAGTATCGGCCCTTAGAATCTAGCAGCTCATTATGTGTGCCCCGTTCAATAACACGTCCGCTTTCCATCACTAGGATGCAATCGGCCTGGGAAGCTTGATCCAGTCGGTGCGCAACGATCAGTGCAGTGCGGCCATCCGTCACAGCGTCGGCAGCTACCTCCAAAGCCCCCGCGCCGACCGAGCCAGCCTCGGCCGTAGCTTCATCCATGACAACCACTGCAGGGTCCAGCAGCAAAATGCGCGCCAAAGCGAGCTGTTGCGCCGCGACCGGTTCAAGCTGTATTCCCCGCGCACCGACAACGGTGTCCAAGCCATCGGCAAAGGTGTCTACCCAGTCTGCTTGGACACCGCGCAGTGCGGCCCACATTTCCTCGTCAGTGGCATTCGGACGCGCTAAGGACAAGTCATCACGCAAAGTGCCTGAAAAGACATAAACCTCTTGGGAAACCAGCGCGAGACGGGCGACTCGCTCGGCGTCGGAAAGCCGCGACACGTCGATCCCATCAACCTGCACTGAGCCTGCACTCGGAACGCGCAACCCTGCAGCAAGCGCAGCGACGGTGGTCTTACCTGCGCCGGACGCTCCTACGAGGGCCACAGTTTGTCCAGGAGCTATATGAAGGTCAAGGTCTTCAACTGCCCACGCATCAGTGTTTTCCTCACTGTCATAGCTACTGTCATAGCTGAAGCTAACACCCCGCATAGAAACATCACCCCGCGGCTGCGGCGCACCAGCCGGCGAAATTGGAAGCGGCGGATTAACCGTCACCCCAACGATTCGAGCTAGTGAAGCATAGCCCGATTGAACCGTGTCGAGCACTCGCATAAGCCCCATGAGCGGTCCCCGCAGACGAATGAGCATCAACATTGCCGCGGTAACGGCACCAACGGTCATCGCACCACTAGAAGTGACCCAGAAGCCGACGAAGAGACCTACCCCAAGCATCACCAGCTCCACCGCGGTAATCCACAGCTGCAGGACCATCATCGTGCGTCGCGCGCTATAACCGTTTTCCACCACGGCACGCGAGGCCTGACTAATGCCGCTGCGCATCCGCTGCTCCATCGCATATGCCCGCACCGTGGCCCGGCCATGAATAGTCTCCAAAACCCGGCGCGCACGCTCAGCCATGGATGCGCGCTCATTTGCATAACGCTGCGGTGCATGCCGCAGATAATTGCGTGCCGCTACAAAGTAGATGGGTCCCGCGCATGCCACCACCAAGAGGTATTGCCAGTCCAAGGAGATTAGGGCCACGGCCGTGGTAACAATCGCAAAGATCGAGCTAGTCAGAACCGGGACCGTCTCAGTAACCGCTGCGGAAAGTTCACTCACGTCATCTGTTGAGCGTGAGACCAAATCACCAGACCCGGCCTCCTCGACGCGGTGGACAGGCAAGCCCAAGGCAGTGCCCACGGTTTCCTCGCGCAGATTCGCAATGACCCTCTCTGTAAGACGTGAGAGCAAGTAGAACCCGCCAGCGGACAACACGGCCGAGGCTATCGCCACGAGCACGAGTTCCACGCCAATCCATGCGAGGCCGCGCAACTCGCCTTCACCCGACACCACCGCATCAACCACCCGGCCTAAAAGGATAGGGATATAGACGTTCGCCACCGCACCGCCAATAAGCAAGAGGAAGGCCACGAAACTGCGGCGTTTAGCGTGCGCAATCGCATGCAGATGAGCGGCAACCTTCTGCCGGACCTGCAGCCACGTTGCAGTAGGAAATCGCATGGCTATCTGCCCTTCCCAGTGTGTTCGTTAAGCTGTGGCGCCTCAACTGTCTCGGCAACTGCTGCCCACGCTGGCGCATTCGTGTAGACCACGGTGGTTTGTCCTGCGCGTGCTTGGGAGACCCGCTCGGCTATCTTTTGCTCCGTCACGGAGTCGACGGCCGTGGTTGGATCCTGCAAAATGAGGACTTCCGGCGCTGCTGCGATAGCACGTGCCAACGCAACGCGTTGCCGCTGGCCACCAGATAAGGCTCCACCATTCTCCCCGACGTCCTTGCTCAGTCCACCCGGAATATCCTCGGCGGCCGCAACCTGCAGCGCTTGAGCTGCCACAGCGGAATCCTCATGAATATTGGACTGAACACTGCCGGCAAAAAGGTCAGCCGCATGGGGTGCCACCAAGAAGCGCTCACGTGGTAGGTCGTCGAGTTCTTCCGGCGCAGCGCCCTTTACAACGTGGAGACCAGGTCCCCACTGCGGAGCCTGAGGCGTGCTGGCGGCACGGAACGGGCTGTCCAAAAGCTCCGTGATACGTCGCCCGCTTGCCTGCGCAGCCGCCCACCGGGAAGCAATGTTTTTGCCCATCATCGTCATTGGAGTGATGACAAACTGCGTCAGGCCCACCACGGTGATCAACTCGCCCACTGTCACCGTGCCGTTTACGGCCAAAGCTCCCGCAGCAATCGCCACGGCAATGACGTAGATGGAACCAACTGCCTCCGTTATCGCGTTGAGGCGTGCCTGCGCACCGTTTGCATCAATCGTGCGTTCATAAGCAGCGTCAGAAACCGCCGAATAACGCTTGCGCACTGTGCCAATAGCGCCCAAGCCCTTCAGGATGCGCAGGCCTTGTACAACATCTGTCGCCGTAGCTGAGGCTTGGGCCAGCGCCGCCTGCCGCGCACCGGACCGTGAGCGCAAAGGTTTGGCCGCCACCAAGGAAATCCACACAACCACTGGCCCGCCGAGGAGCACCGCAATGCCTAGGGGCACGTTGACCCGTGAAGTCATAATCGCCACGTAGACAATCGAGCAGACCTCAGCCACGGGAAACACCGTCATGATGACGGCCTCGGACACGCGTTTCGCATCCGAGGAGGCAATGGAAAGCAGCTCACCGGCTGTACGCGCACGGCCCCCGATGCCCCGCGGATCTTGAATGCGATCTGTAACCGCCATGCGCAAGTCGTGGCCCACCTCGAGCATCGCACGGGAGAACATACCCCGCGCAAACCAAGCTGCCACTGCATTGAGCGCGAAAATCGCTACGAGAATGCCCAGCCAACGCAGCAATGCGTCGAAGGAATGGATGGCGATCGCGCCGTCAATGGCACGGCCGACGATGACGGGTGTCATACCGTTGCACACGAACGATATCGACATCAAGATCGCAGCGGGGATGGTCTTCTCGCGCCGGGAAAGCACGGTTTTCAACAGCCACCGTGGGTCCTTGGGCGCAGGAAGATTCGACATGGTAAGCCATTCTATTTCAGAGCCTTGGATTTTCTGGAACCAGCAAACGCGGTAGGTTATTTTCACTATGTCTTCGCACTTGCCTGAGCCCTCGCATTATCCCAGCTACAGAAAAGCTTCGGAGAAGGAGAATCCAACGTTTCGGGGAGAGGCGCACCGCACGCGCTCAGCGCTTTCTTTCGCGCATGGTGCTGATACCTACCACGACGTGCGTCCGAGCTATCCAAGCGAAGTTGCCGAGCTCATCGCGGACGCCCACACAGTCCTTGATGTTGGTGCCGGTACGGGAAAGCTGACGGAGACTCTCACCAACCCCCAGGTGCTCGCCTGCGATCCATCTCCGGACATGACTCGGGTTCTGCGTGAACAGTTGGGGGTTCCTACGTGGCGTTCGGTGGCAGAGAGCACTGCGCTTGGCGACGCCTCCGTGGATGCCGTTGCCTGTGCACAGACCTGGCATTGGGTGGACGTCGCCAAGGCGTGCGGTGAATTCGATCGCATAGTCCGCCCAGGCGGCAAGGTGCTCCTGGTGTGGAACACCCTCGACGTTGGTGCCGATCCGTGGTTGCTGCGGCTGGCGCGCATCATGCACTCAGGCGATATTCAGCGACCTGGCTTCTACCCCGAGGTCTCTGCTCCTTGGGAGATCACAAAGGAGCTGCGTCTGAAGTGGAACCATATTCTCACTCCAGAGCAGCTCCATCAGCTGATGCACACTCGCTCCTATTGGCTGCGTAACACTACCAAGATTCACGACCGGATGACACACAACCTGAACTGGTATTTGTATGAGCACATGGGCTTTTCCGAGGGGCAGGCTTTGGAGATTGCCTACCGCACTGATGCCTTTGTGCTCACGCGAGCTGTCGCTGCTTAGAGGATGGCGGATGCCAGCAGGGAGCCGACCACGCAGGACGTGAACACGGAGATTGCGCCCGGGATGATGAACGAGTGGTTGACCACGAACTTGCCGATGCGGGTGGTACCTGTGCGGTCGAAACCGATGCAGGCCAGATCGGAAGGGTAAGTCGGGAGGATGAAGTAGCCGTAGGCTGCGCCGTAGAAACCGACGATGATCGCTGGGTCGATGCCCAGGGACAGGCCAATCGGAGCGATTGCAACGAGGGCGGCAGCCTGGGAGTTAACCAGCTTGGAAACGATGAGCAGCACGATTGCGTATGCCCATGGCGCGGTCTGCACGATGCTGCCCAAGTTAGCTTCGAGGGCATCGATGTGGGACTCGAAGAATGTATCAGCCATCCAGGCAACACCGAAGACGGAGAATACTGCCGTCATGCCAGCCTTGAACACAGGAGTGGAGGCGATCTTCTTGTTGTCGACGTTGCAGAAAATGAGGATGATTGCGCCGGCGACAAGCATGACCATCTGAATGACAAGGTTCATCGAGAGGGCCTTCATCTCACCATCCGCGTTAGGGAAGGACGGGCGCAGGACATCAAAGGCGCCGAGGATGACGACGACTGCGATGGCGGTCAAAAATACAACGACGGAGCGCTTGGCGGAGGCCGGAAAGACCTCGTCGAGTAGAGAGTGGCTGGAGGATTGGATGGACTTCGCAAACTCTGGGTCCTTCATTTTCTCCTGGAATGCAGGGTCCTTATCGAGGTCCTTGCCGCGACGCAGTGACCACAGCGCAGCGAGGAGGACGCCGGAGAGGGAAGCAGGGATGGCGACCATGAGGATCTGTGGGATGGAGTAGGAAACACCAGTGATGCCAGCGTTCTCAGCGATGATGGATGCAAGGGACACGGTGGCCACAGAAACCGGCGAAGCGGTGATACCCATCTGGGCAGAGGTGGAGGCAACGGCCATGGGGCGCTCCGGGCGAATGCCCTTCTTCAGCGCGATGTCCTCGATGATGGGAAACATCGTATACACAACGTGTCCGGTACCACAGAGCACGGTGAGGAACCAGGTGGTCAGCGGAGCAAGGATGGTGATGCGCTCAGGGTGGGCGCGGAGGAATTTCTCCGCGAATTGCATCATCACCTCGAGGCCTCTGGCTTGTTGGAGGGTTGCGGCACAGCCGATGACGGCGATAATGGTCAGCATCACGTCCACTGGAGGCTCGCCCGGTGCAAGGCCGAAGACGAAGACCATGATGATAAGGCCGATGCCGGAGATAAGGCCTAGGCCGAGGCCGCCGTAACGCGTACCCAAGAGAAGCGCAGAGAGAATGATGATGACTTGGAGGACGATCGCGACTGCTGAGGTCGGGTCGAGAATGGAGGCTAACATGAAGAGCCTTTCTGAAAGTCAATACTTGATTACCCTCTCAGAATATCCGAACGGGCAGAATCACAGACAATCAAAAAGGCGAGCCATTCATCACACTTTTCAAAGTGTAAGAATGGCTCGCCTTTTTGGTATAATCGCAGCGTAACGGCCGTACTGCTAGCGCTTCCCCATCGCGATTAGCGCTTGGAATTCTTTCCGCGGCGCTCGCGCACGCGGACAGCAATGCGCACCGGAGAGCCATGGAAGCCGAAGCGCTCACGGAACTTACGCTCCAGATAGCGGCGGTAGCCAGCATCCAAGAATCCAGTGGTGAATAGAACGATGGTGGGCGGCTGCGTGGACGCCTGGGTGGCGAACAAGACGCGCGGCAAACGATTGTTCTTCATCGGTGGTGGGTTGGCAGCGATTGCCTCGCGCAGCCAGTTGTTGAGCTGGCCAGTAGAGACACGCTGGTCCCAACTTACCAAAGCTTCAATCATCGCAGGCTCGAGACGCTGCAGGGCGCGCCCAGTCTGAGCGGAGATGTTCACGCGGGTCACCCACGGCAAGTGGCGCAGCTGCTCGTCGATCTCGCGGTCGAGGTAGTAGCGGCGATCCTCATCCATAAGATCCCATTTGTTGAAGGCAATAACCAAGGCCTTGCCTGCCTCCAACACCATGTTGAGAACGCGCTGGTCCTGCTCGGAGACCTCTTCGGAGGCGTCGATAAGCATGATGCAAACCTCCGCCGCGTCGATGACACCGCGGGTGCGAAGAGACGCGTAGTACTCGTGCCCCTGGGCATTCTTGACCTTCTTGCGCAGGCCGGCAGTATCGATGAACTTCCACAGACGCTGATCAAGCTGAACCAGGGAGTCAACGGGGTCAACCGTGGTGCCAGCAGCATTGTCTACAACGGAGCGTTCCTCCGAGGTGAGCTTGTTGAGCAAGGAAGACTTACCGACGTTTGGCTTGCCCACCAGGGCCACGCGGCGCGGGCCGGAGGTGATGGAGGCGTGGCGTGGCTCCTCAGGGAACAGGCGCAGGATCTCGTCGAGAACGTCAGCGCCACCGCGGCCGTGCTGTGCCGAGACAGGCCAGGGATCGCCCAGGCCCAGAGCGTAAAACTCAGCCATGTCGGCGTACATGGTCTCGGAATCAAACTTGTTAGAGACCAAGATGACCGGAACTTCGGACTTCTGCAGCTTGCGGGCCATGACCGCGTCGGTCTCGGTAATGCCGACCTTAGTGTCGACGACGAACACGATGACGTCGGCGGTATTCATCGCCAGCTCTGCCTGACGGGCGATTGCGGCGTGAATGCCCTTCACGTTGGGGTCCCACCCGCCGGTATCTTGGACGAAGAAACGCTGGCCGTTCCACTCGGCGACATAAGAAACTCGGTCCCGGGTCACGCCCGGGTGGTCCTCCACCACGGCCTCACGGCGGCCGAGGAAACGATTGACCAAGGAGGACTTGCCCACGTTCGGACGTCCGACAACGGCGACCGTGCAGAGGTTTTCCTCAGTGTGCTGATCATCAACGCCGAAGGCGCGGGAGAGCTCCTCCCACTCTTCTTCGCTTAGTGGATCTTCGTCGTTGTCGAAGTCCTCACCAAAGTCGGCTTCACCGAACTCAGATTCGTCGATTTCAGACTCATCAAACTCGTAGTCAAACTCGTTGGCGTCGAAGTCCTCAGGAGCCCAACCGCCGTGTGGATCCCTGACTGTCTCCTCTTCGAGTTTGCCCACTGGATAGTGAAACTCGGTTTCGAAGTCGCCTGAGACGGCATTGTCTTCTTGATGCTCAAAATCCTTAGCCATTGGCGGACTCCTTCACGATGTTAATAAGGGTGTCGAGAACTTCTTCGAGGGTCATCTCAGAAGTATCGACGATGGTTGCATCCTCCGCCGGACGCAGTGGTGAGGTGGCGCGGGAGGAATCAGCAGCGTCGCGGCGTTCAACGCTGGCAAGCACGGTGTCAAAGTCGGAGTCGATACCCGCAGCAACGTTTTGGTCATGACGACGCTGGGCGCGAACAGCGGCTGATGCAGTCATGAAAGCCTTCGCAGGAGCGTCCGACAACACGGTGGTGCCGATGTCGCGGCCTTCAACGATGGCACGGTGTGCCTCACGAGCGAGCTTGCGCTGCAGCTCAACAAGGTTCTGACGAACCTCAGGTACTGCGGAGACAGCCGAGACGTTGCGGGTGACTTCGTCTTCACGAATGACGCGGGATACGTCCTCTCCTGCTAGCAGAACCTGCTTGGAATCAGGGTCGTCAGAGACTTCCAGCGGGAGGTCTGCAGTGGCGGCGATGACGGCCGCCGTATCGCTGGGGTCCACGCCGGCGCGCAGAACAGCCAACGTAGCCACGCGGTACATCGCACCGGTGTCCACGTACTTTGCGTCGAGACGCTTAGCCAGTGCGCGGCAGGTGGTGGACTTACCGGTTCCGGAAGGTCCGTCGACGGCAAGTATCATGCCGCCTTCAGGCATGTTAGAAATCATCTTCTCCTCCATTACATCCCCACCGCCTTGTACAGGCTCGCGAGCTCGTTGGAGTTCAGCGCACGCAGAATACCGGGCTTCATCTCACCAAGCTGGAGCGTGTGCAGCTTCGTGCGCACGAGGCGCTGAACTGGGAAGCCAGCTTCCTTGAGCATGCGACGGACGATATGCTTGCGACCTTCGTGCAGCTCGACGCGGACCAAGGAATAGCCCTGGTTCTTGTCCACGATCTGAACATAGTCAGCCTTGGCGAGTCCGTCTTCGAGTTCCACGCCTTCTTTCAGAGTGCGTACGAGGCCATTTCCAGCCTCGCCCAAAACAGTAGCGAGGTAGGTCTTACGAACCTCGTACTTGGGGTGCATCAGGCGGTTTGCCAACTCGCCGTCATTGGTGATGAGAATGAGTCCCTCGGTATCGGCATCAAGACGACCGACGTGGAACAGGCGCTGGCCTGCTGCAACACGGTCACCAATCAAGTCGCCGATGCACGGACGGCCAAGCTCATCGCTCATGGTGGACTGCAAGCCACGCGGCTTGTTGAGAATGAAGTACCGGGTCTCTTCGTTGACGTTGATGCGCACGCCATCAACACGGATGACATCGACGTTCGGATCAACACGCACGCCCTGCTGCATGACGATCTTGCCGTTGACCTCTACGCGGCCAGCGTCGATCATGATTTCGGCGTGGCGACGCGAGGCTACGCCTGCCTTAGCAAGCACTTTCTGGAGGCGCTCTCCCTTGGGGTTATCACCAACCAACCAGTCGGCGCCCAAGTCACGAGCTACGGAGTCTGCGGTGGCCTTCTTCTTATTTGCGCGTTCACGCTTGTCTACGTGCTGACGGCGGGCCGGTTTCGCATTGGAGACAAACATGTCGCTGTCTCGCTTCTTCTTTTCCGGTGTGCCGTCTCGGCGAGCGGGTGGAGTCACGATAAGTGTCCTTTTCAATTGAAGTTATGAAGTTACCTGGGCCATGCTACCCCACTGCTTCCCCACGTGCTAATGCCCAAATGCCTTGTACCGGCCCAATACCGAGCTAGTCTGACCTAATTCTGAGCTAATGCTGTGATGTCTAGTGACTTCTTGGACTCGGAG
>NZ_KV788511.1:0-13647 GCF_001807295.1 Corynebacterium sp. HMSC06C06 | reverse complement strand
CTCCGTGACCAAAAACTCCATAGACATCACACTTCTAGTGCAAGGGCTGGCATCTGTGCGCATGAGTCTGGCACACTAGCCAGTTATGGAATACGCACTTCTTCTAGTTCTCGCAATTCTCATCTTCCTCCCTAGTTTTATGACGATGCGCAAACAGCGTGAGCGTCAAAACAAGCTTTCTGAGCTGCAGCAAAATTTGTATGTAGGGCAGAAAGTAATTACTGCGGGCGGCCTGCACGGGACTGTCGCGGCTACCCGCGAGCAGGAAGTGGATCTAGAAGTGGCCGGAGGCGTCGTAATCACCTTCGACAAGATGGCCATTGTTCGTACGCCGGAAATCGTCAGCGAAGAGGAAGCAAACGGGATTCGCTAGTGCGATTCCAGCTGCCGTTTTGTAGCGCTTATCACACTAGGTGGAAAAGCTGAGAGCCCGTTAAGTCATTGGGCCTTTCATGACGTAGCATGAGGGATCGTGCTCGTGGACTTTTGTTTCAAATGCCCACGAATTATTCAAAGTTAATCGTAAAACCCTGTTTTAGTTGCACAGGAGAACTCCTTGTCCGCAAAGAATCGTGGCGCATTGCGCAATAGGAACAGGCAGTGGCCAAAGCGTGCCATTGCCTTGTTTGCGCTAATCGTCGTTGCTATTTATGCCCTTATTTTCCTAACTGGTGCTCGCCAAGGCACGCCGAAACTCGGCATTGACTTGCAGGGCGGTACCCGTGTGACCCTCGTACCGCAAGGCGAGGAGCCCACTCAAGACCAGCTCCAGCAAGCTCGTAACATCCTTGAACAGCGCGTCAACGGAATGGGCGTTTCTGGTTCCGAGGTTGTGATCAATGGCTCCACGCTCGTAATCACGGTTCCAGGCGAGGATGCTTCCCAGGCGCAGGCAGTGGGCCAGACTTCCCAGCTTTTGTTCCGTCCAGTTGCGCAACAGCCGATGCCGGACATGAACAAGCTCAATGACACTTTGCTCGACATGGCAAACCGGTGGGTTGAGTACCGCGTTCTTAGCGTGGAGGAAGCCAACGCGTCACTAAAGCAAGTACATGATGCTATTAAGAAGGCCGTGGAACAGTCCGGAGAAAAGAAGGACAAGAAGTCGGAGGACTCACAGGCCCCGACTGTTACCGCAAAGCCAAAGAAGGAGCCTTCAAACTCGCTCGAGAAGGCCGATTTCCGCGATGAGATGACGGCGATGCTCCGCAAGGACCGTCAGTCTGACGACCCAACGACTATCTCCGCTGCAGCGGCCCTTTTGAAGTGCGATGCTGATTCTGATCCGCTTGCTGGTACCGATGATCCAGCAAAGCAGTTCGTGGCTTGTGACTTTGCAAACAAAACCCCATACCTTTTGGCCCCAGCGCCATTGCTCGAAGGCGTAAAGGATCCTAACGGTACTCGTTTGACCGGTAACGAAATTGACACCAACAAGCCAATTAACGGTGGCCTCAACCCGCAGACCGGCCAGATGGAGATCAGCTTCGCCTTCAAGACCGGCGATGGCCCTAACGGTTCCGAGACTTGGTCCAAGGTGACACAGCAGAACCTGAAGAAGCAGGTCGCCATCACCCTTGACTCTGCGGTTATTTCTGCTCCAGTCATCCAGGGCGCAACTCCGGTTGGCTCCGCTACCTCCATCACCGGTGACTTCAGCCAAGAAGAAGCAACTAGCCTGGCTAACAACCTCAAGTATGGCGCTCTTCCGCTGTCCTTTACCGGTTCCAATGGCGAGCCAGGCGGCACCGTGGAAACTGTTCCACCATCACTGGGTAAGGCTGCTCTGAAGGCCGGACTCATCGCGGGCATCGTGGGCTTCATCTTGGTTGTCCTTTACTCGCTGTATTACTTCCGTGCACTCGCCGGTGTCTCCCTGATTACCCTCGTCGCCTCCGGCATTTTGACCTACGGTGCACTCGTTCTGTTGGGTCGCTGGATTGGCTACTCGCTGGACCTTTCTGGCATCGCCGGTTTGGTCATTGGTGTCGGTGCTACTGCGGACTCCTTCGTGGTCTACTACGAGCGCATCAAGGATGAGCTGTTGGAAGGCAGAACCTTCCGTTCGGCAACTACCAAGGCGTGGGAGCGCTCACGCGCAACCATCGTTACGGGTAACGCTGTTACGCTTATTGGCGCTGTCATCGTGTACTTCCTCGCAATTGGTGAGGTCAAAGGCTTCGCCTTCACTATGGGCCTGACCACCGCATTCGACTTGGTTGTCTCCTTCCTCATTATGGCTCCGCTGATGCAGCTCATCGGCGCAAGACCAGCAGCAGCTAAGCCGTCTATGAACGGACTTGGCGGTATTTACGCTCTGGTTGAGGAACGTCGTGCCCGTGGTTATTACGCAAAGTCTGGAAAAACCGGACACAAGGAAACCGCTGCAAGCGCAGCTGCAGCGTCTCATACAGCAGCAGCCGATTCCCGCCTCACCGAGGAGGACAAGTAGAGATGACTACTAAAGTGAACAATCACAAGATCTCCAAGATGGATCGTCTGTATGAAGACGAGGGCGGATACGACTTTATTGGTCATTCCAAGACGTGGTACGCCATCACCGCAGTATTGGTCGCTGCGTCCATCTTGGCCATTGCAATTCGCGGCTTTAGCCTCTCCCTTGACTTCGAGGGCGGCACCAAGCTGAACATGCCAGCCGCCGATCTGGTGGCAGAGCAGGTTGGCGATACCTTCGAAGAAGCTATTGGTGTCGAGCCGGAAATGGTGCAGATCGTCGGCGCCGGCGACTCGCGTACCTTGGAAATCACTTCCGAACGCCTTTCTCAGGAGCAGGTAGACACCGCCCGTCAAGCAATCTTTGAGCAGTATCATCCAAAGGATGCCGAGGGCAAGGCCACCCCGGATGCAATTGGTTCTTCAACTGTGTCTGAGTCATGGGGATCCGCGATTACGCAGCGCATGCTTCTCGCTATGGCTGTATTCCTTGCGACGGCGACGGTGTATGTCGCAGTTCGACTGCAGCGAGACATGGCCTTCGCAGCGATTCTCGCGCTGATTCTTGACGGCGTCATCATCGCAGGCATCTACGCCATCTTCGGGCTAGAAGTCTCCCCGGCAGTCGTCATTGGTCTGCTTACGGTGCTGACCTTCTCTATCTATGACTCCGTTATCGTCTTTGACAAGGTCAACGAGAATACTGAAGGCTTCCAGGGCCAGCGCAAGAAGACATATGGCGAGCTTGCGAACCTCGCCGTTAACCAGACAGTTATGCGTTCCATTTCCACGTCTATCATCTCGGTCCTGCCGATTATTGCGCTGTTCGTCATCGCCGTCTGGCTGATGGGCATTGGCACCCTTCGCGACCTTGCGCTCATTCAGCTGATTGGCGTCATCGAGGGCATTTTCTCCTCGTTGTTCCTGGCAACCCCATTGCTGGTGTCCATTGAAAACCGTCGTAAGTCCGTCAAGAAGCACAACACTGAGGTGCAGCAGTTCCGCGCTGAGCACGGCGAAGACGCAGATGAAGACACCGTGGCCGCCGCTGCAGTGGGTTCCCGAAAGGTCACTTCTCTGGCAGCCCAGGATTCGGAAGGGGAGGCGTCGTCAAGCGATGCTGCATCGGCCCCCTCCACTAGGAACCCGGGCACCCCAGGCAGCGCCGGGACAAGCTGGCGTCCAGGCCGGTAGATGAGCCGTTACTCCAGGCCGCTACTCTAGGCCGTTGATCCAGGACGTCGGGAACGGACGTCGAAAAGAAGCGAGGACAAAAGGTGGTAGTTAAACCACAAACAGAGCGCCATTGGGCTAAAAAGGCCTCAGTGGCGCTCCTCGCCGTTGTCGGCCTCACCGCAACGGCCTGCTCAGACCAAGGCAACCGGGACGGTAACGAGGAAGAAAAACCGAGCGGACCACAGTCCACCGATTTCTTCGGATACATGGTCAATACCCCGCTTGCCACTACAAATGCAGGCACCTCGTTCGGCAGTGCAACGAGTGCAGCGCAGTTGTCCAGCCGCTTATACCCGGCCATTTATGTCCCCGGCCCCTCGGGGCAGATGATCCCCAACTCGGATCTTGTGCAGACCGAAGAGTTGCCATCCTCCCCGGAAAATCCTCACAAGCAGATTAGTTTTACCCTCTCGGAGCAAGCAAAATTCTCCGATGGCGTTCCCGTAACTTGTGATGACTACCTGCTCGCCTTCACCGCAGGCGTGATGGCATCTGAGTTCGGCTCGCACATGCCTCTGATGAACGAGATCGCCCAATTCGAGTGTGCCCCGAATTCCAAGGAATTTACGCTCACCTTCAACGAAGGCCAAGGCGATCGCTGGCGCTATCTCTTTGGCCCAGGAACCGTTATGCCGGCGCATGCCTTGGCCAAGAAGGCCGGGTTGACGATGGAGGAGCTCAACACGACTCTGTCCTTCCAAGACCCCACTGCTTTGCAACCAGTGGCAGACGCGTGGCGTTATGGATTCTCCACAGCCCCTGCTGACTTTGATCCGGAGCTGCAAGTTTCCTTTGGGCCCTTCGCGGTGGACAAGGTGGGGGAGCAGGGCGAGATCACCCTGAAGGCTAACAAGGAGTACTTCGGCGATAAACCGGCGACAGATACCGTTGTTGTATGGCCCAACACTGCAGATGCTAAGGCTCTCAAAGATAGCGGTAATTTGCGTGTTGTCGATGCCGCTGAAGCTAAGCCAGAATGGTTGCCTGCTGCTGACCAAGCAAGCCCTTATGAGGTCGAGCCCGTAGTAGGTGGCTTGACCGACACCCTGGCGTTGTCGCAGTCCGGCGTATTCCAGGAATCGTGGGCCCGGGAGGCTTTTGCCTCCTGCATCGACCATGGGCGGTTGGCCAAGGTCAGTTCGCAGCAATCTGGCGTAGAAGTACCACCTGTGTACCTGCGCACGTTGCGCCATTCTGACCCGGTCGCCACCCATTTGGGCCAATTCGCCAAGGAGCACCAGGGTCAGGACATGGCTAAGGCTGCGAACCTGTCTGGGTACACCGTCAAGATTGGTTACTTGGGTCCGGATGAGCGCTACAGCGCCATGGTCGAAGAGATTAAGAAGATGTGTGAACCCGCCGGTATCACGGTCGAAGACCAGTCTGCTGAGTACATGTCGCAGCATTATTTGGAGATGGACCCTGTGACATGGACTCCGACTATCGATGCATTCTTGGGCCCGGTTGATCCAATGACGGAGTACTCTACGCCGGACTCAAACATCAAACGGCTGCAGGAAATCAAAGAAGCAGAGGAAAAGCTGTGGGAGGACGTCCCCTCTGTTCCTTTGGCCGCCCAGCCCCGCGTCTTCATCGTTGACCGCTCGGTCAAGGGCGTGGTCCCATACACTGGTGCTGCGGGTATTGGCTGGAACATGGATCGTTGGAGTGCGCCGAGTGCAGCTCCAGTCAGCACTCAGCGTTAATCAGTTGTTGATTTCTAGTCTCAAATTTGACACGAACTTTTAAAGGATTTGTTGTGAGTGAAACTTATTCCGCCGCGGCGCGGGCACTGAATGAAAAAGTGCGTTTGGTGCAAGACTTCCCCGAGAAGGGCATCCTCTTCGAGGATTTGACGCCAGTGCTTGCTGACGCCGAAGCATTTCAGGCAGTTGTCGACGGCCTAGCGAAGGCCTGCGAAGACTTGGACGCCGAGATGATTGGTGGCCTCGATGCACGCGGTTTCTTGCTGGGCTCTGCCGTGGCGTACAAGCTAGGCGTGGGCATTTTGGCCATCCGCAAGAAGGGCAAGCTGCCACCACCCGTTCTGACTCAGGAGTACACGCTGGAGTACGGTTCGGCGGCGCTCGAGATTCCCGGTGAGGGAGTCGATATTAAAGGCAAGCGCATCGTGCTTGTCGACGACGTTCTGGCCACCGGAGGCACGCTCTACGGCGCGAAGCTGCTTTTGGAGTCTGCGGGCGCAAAGGTAGCTGGAAACGTCGTGGTCTTGGAAGTTAACGGACTGGCTGGTCGCGAGCGTTTGGCAGATGTTCCGCTGGTTGTGCTCAACCAAGCAGCAGCCACCGACTAGAATGATGTGTCTAAAGCCATCGTTGGCCGGATACACCCCATGACTAGGAGGAGGGCGACGCCTTGACCACTGAGAAGTCGACAAAGCGCCCGAATGGCGGCATGCGGAGCATGTCGGCACGTTTGGCTCGGTCTTTGACCGGAGGCAGGGTAAAGATCAACCCGGTGCTGGATCCACTGATGTCCATCCACCGGCAGTTCCATCCCAAAGCTGACGTAGAGCTACTTAATAACGCCTACAACACGGCTGAGCGCCTCCACGAGGGTGTGTTCCGTAAGTCCGGGGAACCATATATCACCCACCCCCTCGCCGTAGCCACCATCGCGGCTGAGATTGGCATGGACACCACGACCATCGTTGCGACACTGCTGCATGACACGGTCGAGGACACGGACTATTCACTTGAAGACCTGACAAGGGACTTCGGTCCTGAGGTTGCGCGGCTTGTCGACGGCGTGACAAAGCTCGACAAGGTTGCCCTCGGCGCCGCAGCTGAGGCAGAAACTATCCGCAAGATGATCGTGGCCATGGCCACCGATCCCCGCGTGCTCGTTATCAAGGTGGCGGACCGCCTCCACAACATGCGCACCATGCGCTTTCTCCCCCCAGAGAAGCAGGCGAAGAAGGCACGGCAGACTCTCGACGTCATTGCGCCATTAGCACACCGCTTGGGTATGGCCAACGTGAAATGGGAGCTGGAAGACCTTTCTTTTGCCATCTTGTACCCCAAGAAATACGACGAGATCGTACGCATGGTGGCGGACCGAGCTCCTTCTCGTGACCGCGCTTTGAAGGAAATCAAAACGCAGGTTACTCAGGCCCTGCGGGAAAACGGCATCGATGCTGAGGTCATGGGACGTCCGAAGCACTACTGGTCCATCTATCAGAAGATGATGGTGCGTGGCCGCGATTTTGCGGAGATCTTCGACCTCGTAGGTATCCGCATCCTCGTTGATGACGTTAACTCTTGTTATGCCGCGATTGGCGTTGTGCACTCGCTTTATCAGGCGCTTCCGGGGCGCTTTAAGGACTATATTTCTGCGCCGCGTTTCGGGGTATACCAGTCCCTGCACACCACGGTGATTGCAGAGGGCGGTTCCACCCTGGAAGTTCAGGTGCGCACGCACGAGATGCACTACAACGCGGAGTTTGGTGTTGCTGCGCACTGGCGTTACAAGGAGAAGAAGGGCAAGAACGCTAAGGGTGACGCTGAGGTCGACCAGATGGCGTGGATGCGTCAGCTGCTGGACTGGCAGAAGGAAGCCGCTGACCCGAATGAGTTCTTGGACTCGCTGCGTTATGACCTTACGGCTAAGCAGATTTTTGCATTTACCCCGAAGGGCGATGTAGTCAACTTGCCGGCAGGTTCAACGCCGGTGGACTTTGCCTACGCTGTGCACACCGAGGTGGGCCACCGCTGTATCGGTGCGAAGGTCAATGGAAAGCTGGTTGCGCTTGAGTCAGAGCTAAAGTCTGGTGACAAGGTTGAGATCTTTACCTCGAAGGATCCTAACGCTGGGCCGTCGAGGGATTGGCAGGACTTCTTGGTCTCGCCACGCGCCAAAGCAAAAGTGCGTCAGTGGTTTGCCAAGGAGCGCCGCGAGGAGCACTTGGAGTCCGGGCGCGATGCTTTGGCGGCTGAGATTCAACGCGGCGGCCTGCCAATGCATAGGTTGTTTACTGCTTCTTCCATGAAGCAAGTCGCCGAGCAACTCCACTATTCCGATGTGGACGCCCTTTACACCGCTATAGGTGCCGGAAATGTATCGGCACAGCATGTGTCGAATCAACTGATGTCCCTCTTTGGGGACCAAGACGACGCTGCAGAGGCCCTGGCGTCGCGTACACCATTCTCTGAGCTGGAAAGCTCGCGTAATCAGCGCACCCACGACTCAGAGCAAGGAACCGGAATTTTGGTTGAGGGCAGCCCTGATGTCATGGCTAAGCTGGCGCGTTGCTGCCAGCCAGTCCCTGGCGACGCTATCTTCGGCTTCGTCACCCGTGGTGGTGGTGTTTCCGTCCACCGCGCAGACTGCACCAATGCGGAAAAGCTCAAGTCTGAGCCGGAGCGCATGATGAAGGTCGAATGGTCTTCGGGCAAGGGATCGTCCGGCGAGTTCTCCGCTAGCCTCCAGCTTGAAGCGATTGACCGGCAAGGCCTGCTGGCCGAGCTAACTGGCGTATTCAGCGAGCAAAAGCTCAATGTTTTGTCGATGAGCTCGAACCGCGGCGACGACCACATTGCCACCATGCGCTTTACGTTCTCCATCTCGGATACCAAGCAGCTGGGCCAGCTGATGACCACGCTGCGCAACACCGAGGGAGTCTTCGACGTCTACCGCGTCACCGCCTAGCTCGTCGCGTCACCGCCTAGCTACTGCTGTGGCTGGGCGGCCTCCGCCTGGGAACCTGCGACGTCGATAAGCACTGTGCCCCGGGCTTTACCCGACTCGACGAGGGCTAGGGCCTCGTTGACGTGCTTGAGGTTGAAAGCCTTGCCGATAGCTTGCGTGGTCAATGCCTAGGGCGCTAATGCCACGATCGTGTGGAGGCGTGATTCGGGGGAGGGGGCGTGGGAAAGCGCAAGAATGCTCGATGTAAGCTGGAAAACCGTGGATACGCTAGGGCTAATGGGACGTGAGGCTTTATACCAATTGGGTATTGAGCCGCATCGAATACCTGTGGTCATTTTGGCCACGGTGGGTATCTATTTGGCCTTCATGATTTTGGTCAAGCTCTTTGGCACCCGCGTACTGACATCGATGACCGCCTCTGACGCGGTCATCATCATTATGTTCGGCGCGGTTTCGGGCCGTGTGATTGTGGGTAACCCGCCCACCCTGGCAGCAGGTATCGTCGGACTTTTGACTCTGATGGTGTTGGAGGCGGCCTTCGGTACGTTCCGCCGTTATATTCGTTGGTCACGCTACATCGACCGTCGCCCTGTGCTTCTTGTCTATGACGGCGAGTTATTGCCTGAGAACATGCATTTTGCGCACATTACGGAAAGTGATGTTAACTCGGCTACTCGCAAGGCAGGGTTGGGTCGGCGCGCGGACATCCAGTTGATGATCTTGGAGCCCACTGGCCAAATTTCGGTAATTAAAATTGGACAGTTCGTCGATCCCGCTTTATTCCGTGACATCTTGGGAGCTGAGCGCATTAAAGGAATCGAAGGCGAGGCAGGGGATTAGTAGCGGCTCGTGCCTCCAGGTGGGCAGGATAGAGTTTGTGCAGGAAAACAAGAAAAGCACCTGCTCAAAGCAGGTGCTTTACATGAAAGCTCAGGAATAAACTAGAACTTCATGTACTTGTTTACAAAAGCGAACAGTGCGCCGAGCGCAGAGATAACAGCGGTGAAGACGCCGATCCAATCCTTGATTTGCTTGGCCTTGTCCCCGGAGTCTTTGCCATTCGAGTTGGAGGAGCTGAGTTCGGAGGAAAGCTTATTGCCGGTGGAGGAAGGAGTGGTAGTTGCGGAAACCTGCTGAGGCTGTACGGAATCCTGAGCCATAGCAGCGCCAGCGCCGCCGAAGGAGATGGTTGCAGCTGCTGCAGCGGCAACGAGTGCCTTGCGGGAGAAGAACTTCATATGTTCAATCCTTAAGAGTCGGGAATTTCAAAGACTCCATGAATGTTAGTGTTGCTCCTAGACTTTTGCAACACCTTTGCCAAGAAATAATTCTGTCTGTGAATTAACTGGACGTTAAGGTTGGGTGCTCGTTGTACTGCAGATATAAAATCAAGTGAGTCTAAACCAATAAACCAAATGTGAACGTGCCGGGCTGACCTGAATTTCTCTTAGGTTCAACTGCGGGGGTAGAGCGTGAGAGGTAAAAAAGAGCCCTTTCCAGCTGCTGTGACTGGAAAGGGCAATTCTCGGCTCCTCATTGTGGGGGAGAGGAGCGCCGTGGTCCTAGGTTTAGGAGGAAACGGTAGCCGTGGAAATCTTGATTTCTTCAGCTGGCTTGCCGTCGGTGGCACCGCCTTCGACGCCAATCTTGGCAATCTTGTCCAAGGTCTTTTGACCCTGGTCAGTGAGGTTGCCGAAGTAGGTGTAATCAGGGGCCAACATGGAGTCGGCGTAATTGATGAAGAACTGGGAACCGTTGGTGTCCTTGCCAGAGTTGGCCATTGCAATGGAACCCTTCGGGTAGGTCACAGGCTTCTTTCCAGCGGAGGAGTCCACCTCATCGGTTGGGTATTCGTTGGCGAAGCTAAAGCCAGGGCCACCGGAGCCGGTACCAGTTGGGTCACCACACTGGAGGACATTCAAACCGCCGGAGGTCATACGGTGGCAAATGGTGTCATCGTAGAAGCCACTCTTTGCCAGGGAAGTGATTGCCTGCACTGTGCAAGGGGCGAGAGAACGATCCAGGTCCATTACGATGTCACCCTGATTGGTCTTGAACGTGACCTGAACGGTGCCCTTCGTGGAGACGTCTTTGCCGCTAGGGGCCTTGGCGCCATTGTCGTCGCGGCCGTCATCCTCGAACTTGCACTGGACGCTTGCCGGGAGTGCTTCCTTACGCTTACCGCTCAGTGCAGTTGCTTCGGGAGTTTTATCCTGGCTTGAGGTTGCGGCAGTGCTGGATTCCTCAGCTACGACCTTCTCCTCAGAGTTGTCGCGTGTTGCGAAGAAGTAAATTCCGCCAACAAGGGCGAGAATGACTACGAGCGAAGCAGCAACGACGCCCAGCGGGCGAGTCTTTTCTTTGCGGTCACGGGCCTTGAGCTCGCGCTCAAGGCTGTTGAGCGCCTCTTCACGGCGCTGTGCATTGTTGGGCATGTAAGTGTCCTCCGGCAATGGGTGTCTATGTCAGTCACTTGGGCTCGGTCGATTGAACTCGAGCATTACCGCACTGATTCTAGCTTGTGAGCAAAACTGGGCCTTATTCAGTCTCCTGTGAGTCTCATCTGATGCTCGTGGCTGATACTCGTGGCGCCAAATGTTTAGCTCCAGTATTGTGGGGCGCCATGACTACAGTGAACTTCCAAGGAAATGAAACCCAGATCGCAGGCGACCTGCCAGAGGTAGGTGCTCAGCTGCCCGAGTTTTACCTCGTTGGCACTGACCTTTCTGAGGTCACCAACAAGGACTTCGCGGGCAAGCGCCTTGTGATCTCCCTGTTCCCATCCGTTGACACCGGCGTGTGCGCGGCGCAGCTTCGCGCGTTCAATGAGAAGGCAGCGGGATTGGACAACACCGTTGTCCTGTCCGTGTCCCGTGACCTGCCATTCGCACAGGAGCGTTTCTGCGCAGCTGAAGGCATCGAGAACGTCGTCAGCGCTTCTGACTTCCGCTCTGATTTCGGTGAAAAGCTCGGCATTACCCTGCAGGGTTCCCCGCTGAAAGGCCTGCTCGCACGCTCCGTCGTTGTCACCGATGAAAACCACAAGGTGATCTACACCGAGCTGGTTCCTGAGGTGACCACCGAGCCTAACTACGATGCAGCCATTGAGGCACTGAGCTAATCACCTGACCGACGTCGCTTTCTATGAGCGCGGCGGCTTCGAGTGGCTTTCTAGCCAGCTAGCGCTTCCACATCGGTGGGGGCGCTAGACTGCGTTTTATGACTTTGAGCGTTTTAGGTTTCGCAGCGGGCCCCTATAAGACCAACACGTACATCGTGGCAAACGGTGCACGTGCCTTCGTGGTTGATCCGGGCATGTATGCGATGCAGCGCGTCCTGGAAATCGGCGCTGAGCAGGGGCTGACCTTCGAGGCGATCGTCCTCACCCACGGCCACCTGGACCATACCCGTGAAGCGGGGGACTTGGCGCGCCAGCTCGAACTGCCGGTTTATATCCACCCCGATGATGCATTCATGCTTGTCGACGGCTCCGGGGTTTCCGCCGAGTCCCAAGTGCTCTTTGATGCGAAGAACATGGTGCAGATTGAGGGCCTGCGCGATCTGCGCGGTGGCGAGACTATCGAACTGGTTGGCCATGAATTCCGCCTCGAGCACGCCCCAGGGCATTCCCCGGGTTGCGTTCTCATTTTTGCGGAAGAATTTGTCCTCGCCGGTGATGTTTTGTTTAAAGGCTCGATCGGGCGTACTGACTTGGAGCACTCAGATCCTGCGGCCATGCAGCGTTCGCTTGCTGGTCCGGTGTGGAACCTTGATGACAGGCTGGCTGTGTTGCCAGGGCATGGCCCGACGACCATGATGCGCGCAGAAAGGGCCACTAATCCGTTCCTCGCCACGCTGCGGGATGTACTCTGATATGCGTGAGTGATAAGAAGCAGTTCAAGGCCCTGTCCGCCCCCAAAGGAGTGCCGGACTACATTCCGCCGCAATCGGCGACCTTCTACAAGGTGCGTGAGAACCTGGTTCACCAGGCGCATCTGTCCGGCTTCCAGCACATCGAGCTTCCGATCTTCGAAGACACTACGCTTTTCGCGCGTGGTGTTGGTGAATCCACCGATGTGGTCTCCAAGGAGATGTACACCTTCGCAGACCGTGGTGACCGCTCGGTAACCCTGCGCCCCGAAGGCACTGCGGGTGTGATGCGTTCGGTCATTGAGCACAACCTCGACCGCGGTCAGCTGCCGGTCAAGCTCAATTATTTCGGACCTTTCTTCCGCTATGAGCGTCCGCAGGCCGGCCGCTACCGCCAGCTTCAGCAGGTGGGCGTCGAGGCAATCGGCGTCGACGATCCCGCATTGGACGCGGAGATTATTGCGCTAGCTGATCGTTCCTTCCGTTCGCTTGGACTCAGCAAGTTCCGCCTCGAGCTAACCAGCCTTGGCGATCACAATTGTCGTCCTGCTTATCGTGAGAAGCTGCAGGATTTCCTCTTTAAGCTGGATTTGGACGAAGAGACCCGCAAGCGTGCGGAGATCAACCCGCTGCGCGTTTTGGATGATAAGCGTCCGGAGGTGCAAGAGCAGCTTGTCGACGCCCCGTTGATGCTCGACCACCTCAACGAGGAATGCCGTACCCACTTCGAGACCGTCACCGGCCTTCTTGATGACATGGGTATTGAATACACCATCAACCCGCGCATGGTGCGCGGGCTGGACTACTACACCAAGACCTGTTTCGAGTTTGTGCACCCACTGCTGGGCGCTCAATCCGGTATCGGCGGCGGTGGCCGCTACGACGGACTTATGGCACAGCTCGGTGGTCAGGAGCTTTCCGGTATTGGTTATGGACTTGGCGTCGACCGCACGATCCTGGCTCTCGAAGCCGAAGGCATCGAGCTCGACGGCGTCGATCAGCGCGTTGCTGTGTTCGGCGTTGCGCTGGGCGCTGATGCGAAGCGTCGTATGGCTGGCATCATCAATGACCTGCGTAATGCCGGTATCTCTGCGGACATGTCCTTCGGCGACCGCGGACTTAAGGGCGCGATGAAGGGCGCTGACCGCGCAGGCGCGCGCTTTGCTCTCGTGCTCGGTGAGCAAGAGCTTGAAAACGGCGTTGTGGCCGTTAAGGACCTGGCAGCCCACGAGCAGAACGATGTGGCCATCGACGCCCTCGTTGAGCACCTACGCAACCAGCTGAACTAAGCCAATGACGTCAAAGGGCATCTCGCTGAGATGCCAAAGGCGCCTTCCTTCCTACATATCGATTAGGGAGTGAGGGGCCTTTTGTTTTGCTACTATGGGCGGATTCTAGGCGTCGTTGCACCATTGGTTT
>NZ_KV788510.1:0-34975 GCF_001807295.1 Corynebacterium sp. HMSC06C06 | reverse complement strand
CACACGCGGTAACACTCGACACCAACCGAAAGGAACGCCAGACATGGCAACCCAAACCACCACCTTCTACACCCCGGAACAACAGCGCCACATGGACGCCTTCGAATGGTGGAGCCAAAAGAACCACGGCTTCGTCGCTGACTACGCCTACATCGACACCACCGCGCCCACAAAGCACATCCGCCACGAAGCCCGCGCCTACCTCGGCGAGATCACCATCAACGACCACCAAGCCGCCGAAATCTGGAACGAACTGCAAAACTGCCGCGCCACCCACCTAGAGCACTCCATCATCGTGCGCGCCGAAGTATTCCTCACCGTCCTAGCCACCGTCGTCGAAATATAAGACCCCGCCTGCGGCCCACACCGGGCCGCAGGCCCACCAGTCCCCGCCACAGGACACCCAAGCCCCAAGGGACGCCTCACAGACGACCACAGCGCCGGATACACCGGCACAACGCACAAGCGAGACGCACACGAGACGGAAAGAGACTACAGCCATGGCAACCTACGCCACTTTGAACGACGCAATCCACTACGAAATCATCACCCCGCTAGGGGAGTGGGCACACCGCTTCAACATCAAAGCCATCGCCGAGCGACTCATCTACTGGCACCACGACATCAACGCCGACGGAAACATCAACCTCAACCGCAGCGGCTTCCGAGTCCGCACCAACGTCGACTTCTGGAAACTAGTCGAAGCCAACGCACTGTAGACATAGCGCCCCGGCCACACGCCGGGGCGCACTCATTGAAAGAAAGGGGAGACCCCCCCAATCCCTGACACAAACACCGCACACTAAAACAACGTCTGCTGGTCACTATCGACACCAAAGATTGCCTCACGATAGCGACGCTCGTCCCACCCATCACGAAGCGCATTCCTAATCCGTCGCGAGCGCTCAACCCGAGAACTCAACGCCGTAACCGCAACCCTATTTCCCGCATGACGGCCAAGCTCTACCGCATAGCGAAGATTCTCCCGCTGTGTTGTCTTACGCACATGACCACAACCGACCCGAACACACAACGGCTCGTTGCACTCATGCTCGGCAACCTCGCGCGCAGAAAACGACTCGCCCGCGACAAGAAGCGCAAAACGGTGAGCCGCCACAGTGCGCTGACGGTTACCGCGCTGCCACGTAAACCGCCCATACCCATCAGGAGAGGAAATAGAGCCCACCCATAGCCAGCACCCGTGCGGTGATTTCACGACATGCTCAAAGAAAGTCTTGACAGTCTTATCGTCAAAAGGAAGCTCCGGATCATGAACACGCGCCGACCGAGACTGCCGAGCCGAAGCCGGCCGCTTCGGCTCCAGGTGAGCAAGCTCTGCAAAAGGAATATCCTCAAAGTCTTTCATGACACCCCACACGTCCGACGCTTATGACACCATAGGCAGCACGCACCGCAGAGAGGAAGGACATACCCATGGACGCACTGCCATTTATCGAATCCACCAACCACGTACCCGGCTGGTGGCAACTCGCCCTTATCGCCATACCTATCTGGATGCTCATCGCCCAGATACGACGCGCAGGACTGGTGGCAGGAATCCTCAGAGCATTAGGCGGAATCATCGCTTGGGTAATCATCTGGTACTTCCTTACCTTCCTCGGTGTGATGATTGGCTCCATGGCCGATCACTACGAGCGCGCCACCGACGAGACAAACGACTCGCCGTACTCCAACACCTACGAAGACGCGCCCGCCAACCCTGGCGAGTACTACGACCCCAACGAGCACAAGTACTAGCCAGCACCACGGCGAAAGACTGCTCTTTCTCTCTACCGACTACTGACCATCAGAATCGTGGTCACCCTCGCCGCCAGCGCCCTCAGAGGCGCTGGCGGCTTCTTCGTTGTCCTGGCGCTCATCATCACCAGTGTGCGACTCATCGTCTCCAGACGAATCCTGCGCACTAGGGGAGGAATCACTAGCGGCCCCCAGCATGTCGTTGAAGTCCCGCTGGCTGACACCGACGAGCTCGCGCACAAGCTCCTTGGACTCGCCTAGGTCGATAATTTCTTGCGAGGCTTCGCCAATCTTTTCATCGAGTTTCTCGCGCTGGTCGATAAGCGACAGTAGCGAGTTGAGCTTCTTCTTCCGGTTGCGCAGTTTGCGCTGTTCTTCTTCGAGATGCTGACGGATTTCCTGACGCTTTGCTGCACTTCTATTCTGGGCACTCATAAGACCACCATGCCAGCGGAAATTCAACACTGCAACCCTGACACAAACGCCGCTCCAAAAGCGTCGTAATCATCCGCAATTGCAGGACAATCGCCGCAGTCTTTTCAAAAAGACTGCAAACCCGCAGCGGCGGGCGCAAGCGCCCTTTGAACAACACACTATTGGCACTCTTAGTGTTAATCGGGTTTTGGCTGCTAGACTAGGGCGCATGATGACCCTGCGAGTAGTCAACAGCGGAACAGGTTATGAGTACCTGTTGCGCTCTGTGGCTACCAATGATGGGCCAACAGACGCGCCTAGTTTGTCGAAGTATTACGACGCTAAAGGCACCCCACCGGGGCGTTGGTTGGGCTCTGGTCTTGCCGGTTTGAACACCGAGAACGTCGTGCAGGATGGGGAAGTTACCGAGTCCCAAATGGCCGCATTGTACGGCGAAGGGCTGCACCCGGACGCGGATATGAAGATGTCCGAAGGTCAGAAAATCAAGGACGTGCAGCTGGGTAGACCGTTCGCTAACTTCACTAATGATGTACCGGTTTTGGTGGCACTTCGTGACGCTGAGCGCCGCCACCGTCAGACAACAGGCACGCTGATGGGAAAGCAGGAACGCGCCGAATTAGTGCAGAATATTGGCCGAGAATTCTTCATTGAAGAACACGGTGTCGAGCCGCAGTCAGGCCGGGAAATCGTCAACTGGGTCAACGGTCTTAAAGACAATGTGCGCCAATCTGTCTCGGGTTTTGACCTTACTTTTTCGCCCGCTAAGTCCGTATCTGTGGCGTGGGCGCTGTCTGATGAAGAGACCGCGCAGCGCATTGAGAAGCTTCATCACCAGGCCGTAAAAGAGGCTATGGCGTGGGCAGAAGACAACGTGTTTTTTACTCGTTCCGGCAAGCAAGGGCGCGAACAAGTCAAGACGAAAGGCGTTATCGCCTCTGAGTTTAAGCACTACGATACGCGCGCAGGAGACCCGGATCTGCACTCGCACGTACTGGTATCTAACAAGGTTCAGGCCGAAGACGGACGCTGGCTATCGCTTGATTCCAAAGCACTGCACAAGCAGGCGCAAGCCATTTCGCACCGCTATGACTCCATCTTGAACACGCTGCTATCTAACGACATGGGCTACACTTTCACCGCCCGCGACCACGGCGTAAATAAGGAACCAACGTGGGAGATCGAGGGTGTTTCCGAGTCGTTGATGGAGTCTTTTTCTAAGCGCCGACGCGGCGCAGAACCGGTCTACAAGCGCCTGGTCGAAGAGTTCGTTGCCGCTCGCGGCACAACCCCAAACTCGGTTGAGGTAGGTCGTTTGTGGCAGGAAGCTATCTTGGAAACCCGTGATGCTAAGCGTGAACCAGAAAGCCTTACCGAGCTTCGCGCAGGCTGGAAAAGTGAAGTATCTGCCCGCGACAATGGGGCAGAAGAACTAGCCGCAATCAGCCAACTAGCCGCAATCAGCCAACTGGCCGCAGATTCCAGCCATGACGAGCGCCCACTGTTTAACGCCGAGGCCCACCTTTCCGGCCTTATTGACGACGTTTTAGCAACGGTAACGAGGCGTCGTTCCTACTTTCGCACCTCGCATGTAGCTACTGCTGCGGGTGGAAAGCTCCAAGGCTATCGCTTTGATTCTCTTTCCGAGCGCGACCTTATCCACGCCACTGTGGTGGAAGCTATCGTGCGCGATAAAGCCATTGCGCTCAACGATTTCGACGTTCTAGAACTGCCCGAGGCTTTGAAAAATACGGCAGGTAAAGCCCGCGATTCCCGCGCCGATAGCGAGCTTTATACCACCCAGGACATTCTCGATACCGAAGACAAAGCACTGGCTGCACTCAACGAGCCGGTGGCTGCATTTGCACCTACTGCAGCGATTGATAAGGCTCTTGATGAGCACGAAAATCAGGCTGGTTTCCGTCTTAACGCCGGGCAGGAATCCATGGCGCGCTACCTCCTTACCTGCGGCACATTGGCCGCTACTGGCGTGGGCCCGGCAGGCACTGGCAAGACCGCGTCTATGCGCCTTGTCGCCAACGTCTGGG
Source organism: Corynebacterium sp. HMSC06C06 (assembly GCF_001807295.1). Classification (NCBI taxonomy): domain Bacteria; kingdom Bacillati; phylum Actinomycetota; class Actinomycetes; order Mycobacteriales; family Corynebacteriaceae; genus Corynebacterium; species Corynebacterium sp. HMSC06C06. The sequence continues at coordinate 30,737 of NZ_KV788510.1, read as the reverse complement.
CGAATGAAGGCCGCAACGTTATTGGCCTGGCACCGTCTGCACAAGCCGCAGACGTGTTGTCTGAGGACTTAGGCTTTGACGCTTTTACCATCGACAAACTCACCTACACCTGGCGCGGAAACCACCCAACAAAGCCCGGCCATAGCCTCAAAGACCTTCCCGTATCCATTAACGCAGGCGATATGATCATCGTTGATGAGGCCGGCATGGCCTCGACCCCTAACATCGGCTCACTGCTAGAGATTGCCGAAGAAGCAGGCGCAGTCGTGCGCTTTATCGGCGACCACAAACAGCTCGGAGCGGTAGAAAACGGTGGCCTCTTCGGCGCTATGGTCAACGCCGCCGAGCGCACTGATAACCAACTTTCCGAGGTCGTACGTTTTGGCGGAGATAGTGAGCAATCTGCCACCAGCTTGCGCCTGCGTGAAGGAGATTCTTCTACCTTCGACTTCTATACAGAGCGTGGTTGGGTCAATGGTGGCGCACGCGCCGACATGCTGGATAAAGCCGCAGCAGACTACCTGGCTGATATTTCCAGCGGCAAAACCAGCCTTCTTATTGCTGCCACCAACCACGACGTGGCAGAGCTCAACGACACAATCCGCGCCCACTACATTGCCCACGGCGCTGTCGATACCACCATGGAAGCCCAGCTTTCTAGAGGCGAAAAAGCAGGCGTTGGCGATACGATTCTGGCGCGCAAAAACCAGACTTTCTACGACGATGAGACCGCGACCAGTACCCGGATCAACAACGGCACGCTGCTGACTGTCACCGCCATTTCCGAGGACGGCAGTATCACCGCCCGCAACACGGCAACCGGCGAAGAGTTGTGCCTTCCGGCAGACTACGTACACGACAACGTGCAGTTGGGCTACGCTGCTACCGTCCACCGCGCCCAGGGCAGCACCGTGGACTGCACCCGCGCGGTCATTGATCACCACGTCGATAGGGCCGGGCTGTATGTCGCACTTACACGCGGCAAAATCGCCAACCACATCTATGCTGTCACCGAACACCAGCTAGATGAGCTGGCCGAAGAAGGCCACTACCACTACCAAGGCATAGACCACGCCCCAAGTGCTAGAGACGTCTTCGACAAGGCAATCTCGCGCGATACCACCCCGAAGGCCGCACGCGAGGTCATCGCCGAAGTCGTAGACGAGCAAACCTCACCCGATCGCATGATGGGCCTGTGGCTTATGGGCAAAGACGAAGCCACCAACGACTTCATCGACTCCTACCTGCCAGACTGGATCGACACCCTGCCCGGCGACCTTGCCCGCAAGATTGAAACCAGTAACGACGGTGTAGAACCTATCCGCCACGGCTGGGCAAAACTTATCGACGCAGGCATTGATCCGCGCACCGTCATGGACGCTGCTACCCGCGATATTGACAACGCCCACGATCCGGCACGTCTTATCCGCTACCGCCTAGACGAACAACTCCGCCTGCGCGATACGGGCAAACGCAACCAGCTTCCTCCTGTATCTGGTCAGACAGATATAGAACTCGATACGTGGCTGCGCACCCACAACCCTTACGACCGCGCGGAAACTGCTCGACTTACTGGAAAGGAAGGAAACCTCAACCAGCTCAACCAGGAGGTGCTGGCAGAGCACGCACGCTTTGCTCGCTCGAAGGTCGAGTCACTGACCTGGCAAGAGGCAAGTATTACCACTCGCCTACACGAAGACAAAGACGCAGCCCTCCATGAGGTACAGGCCGACTACCAGCAGATACGCCTTGATGCTGGGCGCATTCGCGCCTACGAGCAGGCCATGGCAGACCACAGTGCCGCCCTTCGTGAAGAAGAAACAGCCCGCGCAGACATTGAGCACCAACGCCTGCTCGCAGAAGACTACACCCGCCCTGTTGCCGAGCGGGCCTACGACCATGACGTCGACGGATACGGTACGTACCAACAGCGCATAGACCATGCGCACAAGCGCCTTGAACAAGCACAACAGCGCCGCAGCCTAGCCCAGCAGGCCATTGAAGAGACTGGTTCTAACCTGCCAGAGGCAGGTCTGTGGGATGAAATCTGTTACCGCGCCGGCGACACAGAAGAATGGAACAAACGCCTAAACGCTGCCGCACAACACGACAGCGAGCACGCTCACAAGCTTCAACAACGCCTCGATACTATCCGCCGCGACAAGATGGACTGGGCCGACCGCGCAGACATCGCCACTCGCTTGCGCGCAGAGGAAATCCCCAACGATGTTTCTGACCATGCAGGCTACATCGCTGATGAAGTCAACCTCCTGGCCGCACAACGCACCTATGAACTTCGCCGCCTGGGCGTAGATGAGCCAGCACAAGAGACAATCCGCGACATGGTCGAAGAAACCATTGCTGCTTCCTACGAACCAGACAATGACGAGACTCACCACAATGAACAAGACACCACCGTCCAGAACACCGTAGAGGAAGAGCAACCAGCACCCGAGACCCCAGCAGAAGATGAAGACGCCGACAACACCCAAGGCGAAGACGCCGACGAACTGAACGAGGGCGCACAAGCAGGCCTCGACTTCCTCGCAAGCCTCGGCCTAGGTGGCGAGCAGCAAAGCGTTACCAGCGACAGTGACACCACCGACGAGCAAACACCCGCTGATGAGCTTGAAGACGAACAAGGCCCAGAGCTTTAAGCAAAGAAAAACGGTAGAAAGATCAAGCAGATCTTTCTACCGCTACGTTTCCGGGTGTATGGCTACAGCTCGGCAACCTGCTCATCGGCTTGCTCGGCTGCGTCAGCAAGTTCGTTACCCGGAGATTCCAGTTCTTCGCTGGTCTCTTCCTGTAGCTGGTTAACTAGCTGATCGCTGGGGGATACGTCACTGTCGCCTACCGCGAGAGCGTAGGAATCAATGGCTTCGGGGTCTGCGTCCTGAGCTTCTAGATCTTCAATGACTTCTGCCGGAGACAATGCGGTGACCTCGCGGGCGTCGTCGTCTCCGATCGCTGCGGAGATTTCCTTGCCAAGGTGTTCCACGCTGTAACGAGAAATCTCTCCGTCGCGGGCGCTAAAACGGAAATCGTGACCGTCTTCGTCAGTGAAGGCTATGTTGTCCTCGTAGCTATCGGCGATAGCGGCGGCAGATTCGGCCATACCCCGACGGTTGAAATCATCAATGACCCACGTCCGGGAGCGCTCATTTTCTTCTATGAGCGCGCGGCACCCCTCTACGGCGAGTGCTCCGCCTGCCATGCGGGTTATAGCGTTCGGGCCGGGCTGGACACTGCGCGGCGGGAAGCGACGTACGCGCTCTGCGTGCAGTGCGCGGCGCAGGTTTCGAATAGTGCGAGCGGTGGACGCATCGACAGATGTACGAGACATAGTAGGTGTCCTTTCGATTCTCGATTAGGAAGTAGAAGCGGACTTAGTTGGGGAAACAACTGGTAGAGGGCGAGACGGAACATCTTCGCGCTTACAGTCAGCGAAGACTCCGTCGTCTTTCATGATTTGTCGCATGTGGTAGTCGCCATGCAAACGCAGGAAAGTCTCAAGTGCGGTATGTGGTTCTTTTACGCGCAGATACTCATAGCGCTTCCAGAGCCCATCTAGACGGGCGACGACCTCGGGGTGATTCCACCATGCAGCAGACCACGCGATGTTTTTCATTCGGTTGTCGGTCGTCGGATACATAGTCACCAAGAACTTATCGACGAACTCGAAGACGCTTTTGTAGTGGAAGTCTTTCGGATCGAGCTTTTCTTCTGTCATAGATTCCTCCAGTGATAGTTACTGTTGTGCAGGAAGCAGCTGGCGGGTCTTTTCATTCCAGTAGGTACGCTCCCAGAACGGCTCTAGATACAGCGCAAACGGCCTTCGCCCGGTAAAGGCGAGTGCTTGTCCATAGGGTAAGGCAGCTAGTTCTGCCGCGTTGAGGATCTTCTTCTCTCGTGCTTGTATCGACGTCGAGCGCCCGCCGTCTGCCGATCGAGAAACGGATTTCGTCAGCTCTTCGTAATCTCCGATAAGAAGCTCTAGCTTGTTGAGCATGTCCTGGTCACGCACACCGCCGCCGTAGAGCAGAACGGACGCAGCAGACCACAAGGCCTCCATTCCCTCTTTGCCCCAGGCTTTTACGCCTTGGGCATAGGACTGCAAGATGGTCATGACGATAATTCCACGCGAACCGTAGTGTGAGTACAGCTTGGGAAGTTCTGGCCACGGAACCGTGTTCGCAGCCTCGTCGAGGGCGGCAATCATCGGCACTGGAAGGCGCAGACCGTTTTCTTCGCCATAGCGCTCGGCAGCTTTCATCGTGGCCGCTGCTAGTGCCGTCGTTAGAGCAGCCGCGTTGTCTACGCCTTCCTTGGACAACAGGTACAACGTGTCGTGGTCGGCGCGGACAAACTGCTCTGGTTCGAACTTGTCCTTGTCCTCGCCTGGGGTAACCCATTGCCTGATAGCTCGTCGTCCCAGTGGCGCGGCCATTTGTGCTGCTTGGGAGAAAAGACCGGAGCGGGTGCGCTCGGTAATGCTGTAGGTTCCGTTGAGTGCGTCGGCCATGGATTCCCATTCGTCAAAGCGCTGCAAAATTCCTACTGGCGTTCGGTCTTCATCGTCGTTAACCCAGCGGAAGACGTCGGTAATAGGGCGGTTGTCCAGTGCTGCGGCGAGAAACAGTCTGCCCAGCAGGTCACGACCGCCCTCTGAGAAGAAGGCGTCGCCAGTGCTGTTATCACCGTGAGCTGCCGAGCGGAAAATATCGGCCAGCGCGATAGCTTCGCTGTCCATCTTCATCGGATCGCGGCGTACCGCGTCGAGAGGGTCGAAATACCACGGGCGATCGTCTCGCCCTACAACAAGGCCTTGTGGGTCGAAAATCCAGATATTTCCACGTGCCTCGGTAATCGCGGCAGTGTCATAGACAATATCGGCCTTGTTTGAAGTAGTCAGTACGTTTCCCGGAGCATCGACAATAGCCGGAATAACCTGAGACGTGGTCTTTCCTCGGCGAGGGCCGAAGATAACGAGATACAGATCCTCCCACGAGGAATACACCCCGCGCCGAGACTGTAGATCTTTGCCCATGCGCAGGCCGGGATAATCTTTAGCTGCGTCTTCGCCAATAAACTTCGCTGCCTTCTTCTCTGCGCTTTTGCGCGACAAGGAAGCAATATCGCCTTTGGGGGCCAAGTACTTTGAGGCCTGTCCCGTAGTGCTGGTGGTCTTTTTCGGCTTGGACTTCATCCATAGATAAACCAACCCAGAAATAACTAGCCACAGCAGCACTGCGGCTACCGTCGCAATGACGGTCCACTCCAGCTGGCCTTTGATAAGTCCGGTTAGTGTTTGAAATGGGTTGAGAGGTGGTTTTTCTTTACCGGCAAGCTTCCAGCTTGCTACCGCACCGATTTGCACGGTGCCAAGTACGGACAATGCTGCTACGAGAATGACAGCAAGGAAGATGGTTTGCCCGTCAGCTCCTGGCCCGCCTGAGTTTCTGGGGTTGGTTTTGCCCATTACTCTTCATCCTTTCCTGTGCTATTTACCTGCGGGTTTTCGTCACTTTGACGGTTATTCATCATCGAGTTCGACAAGGCTTGCAAGATCAACGTTTTTCAGCGAGCGGAACCCTCCCATACGCGCTACCGAGGACGCACGCTCATCTGTCGGATCGACCTCAACGGTCACTGCGACTTGCGAGTCTTTGACAACGCCTCGAAGGCGCAGTTCATCTTCATCAAGGTCGGGATATTCGGTGTGGATATGTAGGTCAATGAGTTCGGCTCCCGTTTCGTCTTGTACGCGGCGAGCAAGGTACACCGCCTTCTCTGCGGCTGATTGCTCGGCGCTACCAATATCGCCCGGCGTATAGATGGGGTCGTTGTCAAAGAAGCTGCCAAACCAGATAGCCTCTCCCGTCTCGTCAACTAGGGCGAAGGCTCCTTTATCGCTCTTGTCGCTTTCTATTGCGCCCGTCCAAATGTCTAGGCGAGTGCCGGTGGCGTCATTCTGTGCGAGTTCTTCGGCGCGCTCGTGCTGGCGTGCCTGTCGCTCTTCCCTCTCGATAGCTGACATGGCCTTGTAGTCAATGCCGAGGATTTTTAGCTTGTGTATGAACTTGCCCATGTCACTGCGGTCGTTGACGTCGACGCCGGCCTCTGTTCCAATCTCGCGCAGTTGTGAGGTAGTTTCTGCTGCTTTGAGCTTGTCCTTGTATTCCTCTGAGGTCACAAGGTTTTCAATTTCGTCGAATCGGGCATTGTCGCTGGCCTTGCTCATCGTTTTACTCCTTGTCGTATCTGTTTAGGACATGGTCTGCGGCTGAGAAATGGTGATGTTGTCTAGCCTCCACCACCCCAGGTTGTTAAAGTGCGCGAAGACGTCATAGCGCAGTTTCTGCTCATGCTTGTCACCTTTGACAGTGACTTCGACCGAGTACTGGCGTCGGGCTTCCATATCCGTGTCTTCGGGACGCTCTTCTAGTCCTTCGGTGAGCTCTACCGAGGCCGTAGCCTTATCGTCGACCCAACTAGCCCACTGTTTGCCAGGCACTTTGAACATCCCCGACCAAGAATCGCGGTTGTCGTAGGCAAAGTCTTCATCCATCAATGGCTCGGCCTTGCGGGCAGCATCGGCGATGGTGTGATCGTCTTTCGGTGACCAGGAGAAGATCTGCTCGACAACATCATGGGCTACTTTGTCCACGTCTTCTTGGTCAGTATCTTGAAGCGGGCCGCGCACTTCGGGCTGCTCCCACTGGCTTACCGTGGGGTCTTCCATGCCGGTATCCGTTCCGTCCGGCTCATCATTTCCGCACGCCGTGAGCGCTACAGTGCTGGCCAGGGCGAGTGCGATAGCTGTCTTTTTCATTGCTGTCCTGCCTTTTCTTATTCGCTTACTCGATACGCTTGATGTGGCTCATCGGTGCGTACGTCGTATTCACCGGAGTCCACGCCATAGGTTTGAGCCTCGATCCATTTGTCCTTTCCGTCTTTCTTGCCGGAGTAGATCGCAACGTGGTGTTCTGCTCCATCGCCGCCGATGAGAATGATGTCGCCAGGTTTCTTGTCCTCCCAGTCAACCTTTTTCAGGTGCTCGTCTTTGGCCTGTGCTTGTGTCTGGTGAGGTAGCTTGACCTTGCCCTTGGTAGCGACAGCCACCGCACGGAGAACGAGTCCGGAGCAGTCGTAGCCTTCTTCTCCACCGTCTTGTCCCTTCGTCGGGCCGTTCTCGTCGCCACCGCCCCATACGTAGGGATAACCGAATTCTTTACGTGCTGCGGCGACAATGCGCTCGCCAAGCTCGCCAGACGGTGCCGGGTCATCACTGGAATCGCCGTTTCCGGCTTCGGTATCACAACCGTCACCTACGTTGGCCTCACCCAAGGCTTCAATTTCTTCCTCGGACAAGTCCTTGCCTGCACCGCGATATTTATCTACCAGCTTCGTCGCAATATCAGCTTCTTGCTGGTAAACGCCCGTGCCCGTATCGTTTCCCTGAACCGTACTTGCTGCTGCACCTACTTCCATTCCTTGGTAATCGACGTCTTCGAGGTGCTCATAGAAGTTCTTCGCCTGAACTGCTGGGTTCATCAGTTCTTCTACCTCACCCCAAATACCGACCTGCTGCTGGAAGGTGCCCACAGAGCCATGGTCACTACTTACTGCATCGTGCGGGAAATCCAGTGACTTTTTGAGCTTTTCGGACGTCACATCGTCGGCCATACCGCTTTGTTCTTCTGGGGTAATAACTCCATCGTTGGCGTAGACCTGTAGCTGGGACTCGTGTTTAGCGGTAGCTACAGCAATCTGTCGACCTTTCTCATCGACGTGCATGCTCTCGCCAATTGCAACGATCTGCTTCGCCAAGGCGAGCTGGCGACCAGTAAGCCCTTCAAATCCGCCCTTTTCGTCAGCGGGTTGTCCACTGCCTTTAGACTTGCTCTTCTTGCTGCCACTATCCGAGCTTTCTTTGCTTCCGCCGCCTACAGCGGCGGCCATGGTGTCGGCGAAGATCTTCGATCCAGAGGGGCCGGGGTGGACTCCATCAACGAGCATTCCGGGGTCTTTATTCGCCTCTGCTGCCCAGTCGAAGTAGTCGTAACCAGACTTTTTCACCGAGTTATTAAAGCTGTCGGCGTGAGGTACACCGGCGATGGTCATAAGAACTAGGTTGGCGTCACCAATTTTGTCTTTAGCCGCGTCGAACTGGTCTTGTCCCACTTCGCCGTTCGTGCCTAGGGCCATGACCACAGTGTCGAATTGGTCGCCGTCGTCGATTTCTTGCATACCGGCTGCGTATTGCTTGGAGTCTTTAGCCCTGACTTCGGCTCCTGGAATCGCGCTTTCAATTTGGCTGCGCGCACCGTTGGAGATGGAATCGCCTACGACAAGGACTTTTCCTCCACTGTCCGAGTTCTTTTTAGAGTCTTTGTCCTTCTTGTCGGAATCTCCGCCGCCTTTTTTGCCTTCTTCGGCCTTTTCCAGCCATGGCTTAGGGTCGACGCGCTCACCGCCTGCTGCTCGGTCACCTTCGACAACCTCGAAGTGCAGGTGGGGGCCAGAAGACTGACCGGCACTGCCCATATCGGCAATGTGCTGGCCCTTAGTAACTTTGTCGCCGGTCTTGACCTTGACCTGACCAGGTTCTTCGTGACCGTACACGGTTTGAATTTTCTTACCGTCGATGTCGTGTTCCACGACAACCCAGCCGCCGAATCCTTGCACGCCAGAGTCTTGGGCTTGGATAACGCGACCATCTGCGAAAGCGTAAATAGGAGTTCCACGCGGGCCTGCGATGTCTTGACCGAAGTGCATACCGCCCTCGCGTGGGCCATAAGGTGAGGTTTCCTGGGTGGCTTCTTTATCGCTCGGGTAGGCAAAATCACCATCAACGACAACATCACCTGAGCCCGATCCGCCTTCATCTTCGGCACATACTTCATCCTCATTGCCACCATCGAGGACGACGACGATGATAAGGACGAGGAACAAGACGATAGCTACGGCTATGCCGATAACCTTTTTCATCCGTCTTCACTCCTTAGTCGTCGCAGTCGTGCGTTTTCTTCTTGTAGGCGCTCATTGCGCTTTTTAAGGCGGGCGATTTCACGTTGTAGGTGCTGAACTTGCTTGACTGTGGGCGAGGGCCACAGATTTTCTTCTTGCAGCCATTCCGTCAGCGTCGTACGTCCCATGCCCCAGTCTTTAGCGATTGCTTTTGCCGCTGCAGAGGCAGAGGAATACTCTTTCCACGTTTCCTCAAACTCCGCCATGGCCTGGCGCTTAGTGGACTCATCGAAAGGACTTACAAAGCCAGACATCTATGCCCCCTCACCTTCCAAGAAGAAGTCCTCGAAGCGAGCGTTCGTATTGTGCAGCTGCTCTTGAACTTCGGTCGGAAACAGCATTGTCTGTACCGGAATGCCCGGTGAACCGTCTTTAGCTGGCTTAATCATGAATCGTCCACGGCCAGGTGGGGTTGCCCTCGCGCCACGTGTACGCGAGCGTGCAGGCGGCGCACCGCGAGACCACGAGACGATCATTTCTGCTTCTGCAGGAGAAAACTCCAACTGAGTGGACAAAATGTCTAGCTCACTGGTGGGAAGACCGCCGCAGATAACCATGCCAGCGCGCTCAATAAAGCCCATTGCTGTCTTGCGGTCTTCCTCAGTCGGCAAGGCCTCTAGGTCTTTGAAGGTGTGAGTAATCATAAACAGCGCGGTAGCGTCTGTACGGTTCAGGCGGGTCAAAGCGTCAATCTGGCCGACCATGCCCGGAGCTGACGAGAGCACCTGCCACATCTCATCGAGGCACAGATTGAAGTAGCGCTGGGGGCCAAGGCCGGCATCGGCAAGCATGTGAGAGGCCTCAATAGCGCCGAAAGCAGAACCCCAGCAGGCCATCATGACCGCTGCTTTCATAGCGGAATCACCGCGATCAATAGCAGAGACGTCGATACAAATAGCCGGAGAGTCTACCTCAATCGGAGTAGTAGTCTGGCCGTCAAAGATACGGCCGGTAGCACCATCAAGCAGGGCATTAAGTGATAGAACGAGCGAGTCAATGCGCGCATTCCACTGTTCGTTAGTCTCTGCCCTACCGAGCTTGCGCAACCACTGCGGCCCACGCTCGATGTAGGCAATCAAGTCTTTGAGCACTGGCGGGTTTTCCCAGTCAATGCGCTCTTCTTCATACATTCCGCGCAGTGCAGCGGAAATAAGCATGGACTCATAGTCTTGAACGCCACCACCGCGACCAAGGCTGACTAGCGTGGTCACCATCGTGACCTGACGGCCATGAACTTGCTCTTTTGCGCGGTTGAGCAGGTCTTCAATTTCTTGCAGGGAAATCTCGTCATCTTCGGCAGGCTCCCCTGCTTCCTGGCGGGCAACTAGCTTTGCGCGCTTGGCTTCCAGTTGTGGGATAACGCGGCCTAGTGCGCCCACGTCGAGGGGATTAATGTGGCCGTAGCCATGGCCGACGGTAATGACTTGGCCGTGGACTTGGTGGGTAAAGCCGACGTATTCGCCTTTAATATCGCCTGCAGCAATCGTAATCTGCCCATTGGAGGCACCTCCCATGAGCATTTTGCGCACTAGGGTGGACTTTCCTAGCGACGGGAGCGAGAGAATAAAGCAGGAGGGGTTAGCAATAATTCCTTCTCGAAACCACGACAACGGGTCACATCCTACTGCCGCGCCCGTGGTGACATGGCGTCCTAGTGGCGTTCCAATAATCGGTGCAGGGGCACCAATAACGTTGGGGTTAAAGCCGCAACCTAAATTCGTCGTCGTCTGCCACTCCATCGGGCCATTTTGAACGGCCATGTAGCCTGCGTGGTGGCCAGTAAAACCGCGTGGTTTCATGATGGTGAAAGGCTTTTCGCCGCGCACCGGCATGGCGCCGCCAGCACGTCGGCGCTGGCGCTCAATGGCTTCGGCGTGCTTCTGGCTCGTCTTTTTCCACTTGCGATAGCGCCTGCCCTCACTCGACCAGCGGGACGGAGTTTCCTTCTCGCCGTCCAAGATCTGCTCGTGGAGAGTAATCATTTCTGCGTCGTGTGTGCCCATTGCTTTAATTCGCTCCCTAAAGTCCGTTGTCCTAAACCGTTACTTTTTCTGCGTCCCACGCCAGCTCGCCGATGCCTAAGCCTGCGAGGAAGCCCGCCATTTGTCGGCCATAAATGCGGCGTACTCGAAGGCGCTCTACTGCTGACAATTCGCTAATTAGTGCCGCTGCGGCGTTTTCTATCTGTTCCACACCTGCTTCCGCCGCGACTGTGAGAATCCCGGAATGTCGGCCTGGGTCGTGTTCCTCGGATTCCGATCCAGGTCTAAAGATTCGTGTCCAGCGCGCTACACCGGCAAGTTCTCCCTCCAATACAAGCTCACGAAGCAAAGCGTCCAAGTCCCCGTCGTCCATGACGTCGAAACTGATTGCCGCTACATCGTCAAAAGTGATAGTTGCGGTGGTCTCTTCCACTGTGTCCACCTTGAGCTCTGGCCACTGTCCAGTTGAAGTGCCGACAGCATTCGCTACGCGGGCATAGATTTGTTCGTCAGTCATAGGAGTCGAGACCACCTCGCCGAATTCATAAAAGTCAGGCAGCTGCGCGGCAAGGCGGGTCAAGGCCTCGTTGGAGTCCTTGCGCTCTGTTTTGTCGAGCTGCTTAAAGATGACAGACATATAGCTGCCCGTGGAATCGACGGTGTAGGCAGTAGAAATAACCGACTCGTCTTCGGAAATAGCCTGCTCCCAGTCCCAGATCTTCTCCGAGCTAATCTCATCTGGGTTATCAACCTGGAAGCACACCGTTGCCGTAGCGCGCGGGGTTTGGCGAATGACTGCGCCAAAGGAAAATCCTGCCTTGTCACGAGAAGTATGCAGCTGCACGTTCGTCAGGCGTGACAGAGTGCGACCCGCCTTGTTCTTTTTGCCAAAAAGTCCGAAAAGCACCTAATTTCCCCTATCCTTGTGCCGCCAGCGCGGACGTAGATTCCTTCGTCCATGGAATCTGGCCAAGCCCGCACGACGTGATGAATCCTGCGTCCTGCTGGCGCGACATCTCGCGCAACCGCAGGTTGGCTTGTGCGCCTAGCTGCTTGACGTCGTGGCGAATACGTCCCAGAAGTTCTTCGTCTTCTGTCGTGGCCGTGACAAACAGGCTGTAGCGTCCCAACTGTGCACCGCGTGCTTGTGCTCTACGAGCTGCTTCGGTGTGCTCTAGGCGCATTTCAGCAGCAGCCGACCGGATTTTCTTTGATGAGTTAGCCGCCACCATCGCGTCTCGGTGCTCCGCCTCCACACGGGAGGCACCCGTACCAGCCTCATACGGGCGGTAAACCAGCGCGACGCGCTTACGGTCAATGCGTGCATGCGGCGCAATCAGGTTGCCGAGCAAGGTGTCTTCAAACGTAGAGCGGGGCGCAGAGGCCATTTCCCACGTCACCGAAGAAACACCATCATGGCGATAGACGTTCTTGCGCACGTCATGGAACGCTGGGCCCGCGTCGAACCATTCGAGATCGTGGGTGTTTCCGCCAACGGAAATTTCTTCAAAGTCGCCTTCGGCAGCAGGGTTAAAGAACTTGTGCGCGCGTGCGCAAACTTCTTCTGCATCCATGGGGGCTGCCTGGATTCCCGACCAGGTCAGTTCCTCGTACAGGCCGGGAAGCCGGGTGCCAATTAGCTGCAAGAAGCTAGTGTCGTCTGGTTCAGCCACGCTCACTTTCAACGTGACTGCGATATGAGCTTCTGTCTCAGGGATTCCGATCGACAATTCATCAGAGGCTTCTTGCATAATGCGCTTTGCTACCTCGGGCGCGTCGTCGTGAACCGTTGCCTGGACTTCCTTAGCCACCAGCTCACCAGTATCAGGGCGAGAGTTCGTAACAAAGACAGTGGAGACCACGTCACCTGACAGTGACAGGCCGGCAAGCCAGCGGCCCCAATTAGCCGTCATGTCATTGCGTTCTTCCTGAGTCATGGCAGTCTGTCCTGACAATTGGCAGGAAAAGAGAACCGTAGCTTCGCGACGGTGACGGTCAAAGACCACGCCGAAGTCTCGGCCTACCGCGTCTGTTCCTTCCAGCAGTTCTGTACGTGCCAGTGATCCGGGAAGGCGGTAGCGGCCTCCTGCCAACCGCGACGAGGGCCCAGAGATATAGACGTTGTCGCCGCGAGCACGGCGACGCCAGTCCTGAAAAATCATCTCCGAGACCTGGGCTACCGAGCGCCCACCCACATTAAGCGAAACCAGCAAGGCGATAATCACGGTGATAGGAAGTACCACCATAAAGCCTATTTTTTGCATTCCGCCGAGCTGGCAAACCAAAAAGCCGATAAAGCCAGCGCCTAGAACGATGGTGGTTTTCATCGAAAAGCCACCGATACCAGTACGACGGCTAGGCTGGCCGAGCGCGTACACGGGGACGTCTACGTTATCTGCCATGGTTTCTTACCTCCTTACGTTTCCGTGATAATTGCCCTGCTGACCAATGGATTCATCGAGAATTCCTTGAATTTGGCGAGCTGCTGACCCTGCCGATCGGCCCGCTCTAGCTCCTTGTCCTGCTAATACGCGACCAGTACGCACACCTCTGTTAACACCCCGGCCAGCGCCTTGGGCCGCGCCCCGGGCGATATTGCGAGCCCGTGATCCGCGTGCTGCGCCTGTGCCGCTCATCGTGGTGCGTCGGCCGGAACCTTGACTGGTAGCCCCGCTAGGGCCAGCACCAGAAGCAGTAGCCGCAGCGCCAGAGCTAGCGGGACGGACACTCGCGCCCTCACTGCCAGAGGTGCTTGCAGCACCAGAGCCCGAACCACCTGGGGATACAGCATGTGAGCCACCACCGCCTTGACGTGCTCCACCTCCTTGGCCAGAGCCAGAAGCAGTAGTTCCCGCATCGCCGCGACTTGCCGGGCCTGCTCCGCCAGAAGCACCAGAGCCTCCGGAACCTCCGGAGCCACCAGATCCTCCCGAGCCGCCGCCAAGTGGACTGCCACCGGAGCCGCCGCCAAGTGGACTGCTTCCCGACCCTCCCGAGCCGCCGCCTGGAACCGCATTCTTCGCAGAAGAACCAGCCTTCGCGCCTGCAACAGCACCACCGGCACCGCCTATCAGTGCGCCACCGGCCATACCGATAGCACCGCCTGCAGCACCCGCGAGTCCTGCAGCACCAGACAGCATTGAACCTGCACCACCGCCGCCTGCTTGCGAGACAAACGGAGCAATTGTTCGTACCAAAGTCGGGCCGGAGAACCCGGCAGCAGCCAGCATAAGTACGGTCATAACTGCGGACATCATGTCCTCGCCGCCAGAGGCTGATTGCCAAAAAGTCACGCAGTACAGCAGAGCAGAAATCGGCTTAAACAAAATGCAGGCAATCATCATAGACACCACGTGATTAAGGCCTTGTCGTCCAATATTCGTATAAGAGAAGGCGGCCAACGCAGGTGTAATGCCGAGCGCAATGGGAAACAGCAAGGTACGCACCGCTAAGGAAACAATCTGCATGATTGAACCCGCGACTCCCACACCAGCAAGCGCCAGCATGAGAATTGGCCCGCCCATTTCCTCGTTGAGTTCAGAGGCCCCTAGGACTGACTCCGAATCACTAGCGCCGAACTGTTTCATCACCCAATCGGCAAGCTGATCAGAAGCAACCATGGCTCCTGTTCCCAAGCCCACAATGAGCGTTGAAAACAGTAAGTATCCGCCAATGTTCTTGCCCATACTTTCTAAGCCGTCTGCTACGCCTTGTCTTCGGTCGTAGGCCATATGCATGCCACCGATAATCAAGGAGGAAATCAGTGCCATGCCAGCAATTCCAAGCACGATGTTTTTCACACCTTGGACGGAACCCTCCATGATGTTTTTATCCATGCGCCAATCCATCCAGAACGTCATGACCGTCTGGAGCGCTTGGTTATTACCCTCAATTACGGCCTTGGTGAAGTCTCCAACTGGATCTCCCCAGAATTTTGACATCCCTGCATTAACAGCATCTAAAGGGTGCTTAACTGACTGAGTGAATCGACAACTCCACTTCTCAAACTTGCCTTCAAAGGAGTTCTGCCAATCCTCAAACTCTGGATACTCCTTATCTGGGTTCCGTTTCTCTGTTGTCTCTTTGCCGTTGTCATAGCGACCAGCCTGACAGTCATCAACGTGCTGCTCCATTTTGTCCATGGCTTCTTGAGCCAAGGCAGGACTTGGGCTTGCCCCAATGAAGAACACTGCAAGAAGAGCTACAACAAGCTTTTTTAAAATTCCCATCGTGACCACCCATCAAGGCTGGTAATTTCTTCTTCTACAGGCTGTTTGACTTCGTCAAGTTCGGTTTTCCAGTCTCCGTCTTCCCAAACGGCAGAAACACGAAGAATCCCCCAAGATTTTTTGTCCGGGTCGCCGTTTTTATCGGTAGGAAACGGAATAGCTAAGTCTCCAATTACGCGGGAGTCATCACAGCTTGTTACCCGGTACGCGTTAGGAGCTGGCATGTCGGAGGCGCCTTCTGACGTCGGCATTTCTGCACCACTGGCGCTCTTCAGCTCTTCGCTAGCTTTTTCTCCTGTAAAAGACTTCTCAAGAAGTGGCTTAGCTATTTCTCCGCCATGTTGGAATAGAACGTTCGAATTCCACGCGGCAAGCATTGCCCCCTCTGGGGTGTGAGCATATCCTGCTGGGATAGAGGCTTCATTGGAACTTGGTCCAGAGGTTTCCGACCACAAAGTTTGAACGAAATGGGTCGACTGGATAGACACCTGCTGTGAGTCTGGAGTATCACACGTTCCTTTTTCAGTATCCACCTTATTGGTCAAAGGATTACCGGTGCCATTGCTTGGTACTTTAATAGTCCGACCAAAGACATCTGAGTCCGACTGCTCCCACTTCCCCTCGTCACCGCCTTGGGTATTAGACGATTTGTCTTTCTTTTCTTCGGCGATATTAGGTTCTGGTTGTGACGACGAGTCCTCATCATTACCGGTTCCTCTGCCGATAAAGAATGCGGCAGCAATCGCGATGACAAGGACGATTATTGCAATGACAATCGCCCAGATTTTTCGGGAGTTCTTCGTTTCCATGTGGCCTTCTTCCGCTGTTTGCGCTTTTACTGTGCGTATTCGGTAAAGCCGTCGAGGCTTTCTAGCTTGTGGAGGTCAGGGGCGTTTTCTTGGTCGGGAAGAACCAGCTTCCAGTCGTCTGCTTGCCAGACAAGTTGCACGGGATAGACCGTGAGCCCGACGTCGGGATAGTCGGCTGCAAGTAGTACTTGTGCTTTGTCGTCGTTGTAGTCGGTAATTTTGAAGCCTTTGAATTCAGCGGCGTCTTTCTTATCTACGTTTCCGTTCACTGAAATCAACGAGCGTCCTTGTGCCCATTGATCACGACCTGGTCCGGGAGAGGTCATGTCAGAGGCAACGTCTGGCCATGTTTGATCGTCTGCCGTAGCCAGCATGACTTGACCGTTAATAGCTGCTTGTACCGCTCCTTGCGGGGTATGGGAGTAGCCGTGCGGTACGGGGCTAGTTTTTTCCGGCCCGTCGTTGGAATCCACCGGCGTACCGATCCCCCCGACCGAAGACCACGAAGCGTTCTCGGGTGCTGCTTCTAGGTCAACGGTGGGCTGATCTTTCGCCTCGGTGGGCTGCTCTGACTCGTCGGAGCCACAGGCAGCTAGTCCAAGCGTGGCCGCGACAATGGCTGCGGCTGCGCTGAGGCGGGTGATGTTCATGTCTTCCTTTCGGAGGTTTAAGTAGTTAGACGAACCACGACGCGATGGTGGCAGCAGAACTGGCGATAAGAACGCCGAGGGCGATTTTCAGTGCGGCAGTTGTGGGGGACGTTGCCGATACTGCTTCGCCACGGTTTTTATCTGCGGCCAAAAGAGCGCCGAAAACGATTACTGCGATAACGGAGACGGCTAGCGATACATACAGTGCGTATTGAAGCCATTGCCACCCAGTGCCCCACACTTCTTGTGGAAGATCTTGTGGGGTTGATGGTGGGCCTTGGGCGATAATCACGAGCGTTTCTCCTTACGGCGGGGGGCTAAATGAGTGCTGCGACGATGGTTCCGGCACCGCCGATAACCAAGCAGCCGACGCCAACACGTAGCGCGGCAGCGGTGGCTTCTTCGCTGGTGCCCTCACGGCGGGAGAGAACCATGGATGCGCCGATGGAAATCACGCCAGCCACGGCAACGACCAGGCCGATATAGACGCCGAAGTTGAGGCTACGGTCTACTTTCTCGCCGAAGTCACCGGGCGCTTGTGGGTTTAGGTCTTGGCCAGGAACCTGGGCAAGGATTTGAGAGTGGATGTTGGCGGCGGTTTGGGTCAGGGACATGGTCTTTTCCTTTCCATTAGAGGTGTTTGTTGGCTTCGCGGGCGCGGTCTACGAGGTCTTCACCGATGTCTCGCACCGATTTGTGAACGAGGTTGGGGGACGGTTTTTTCTTTTGCCAGAACTTGGTGGGTTCTTCCTCCTCGGGTTCATCGTCAAGTGGCGACCACTGGGGCAGGTCACTGACGGTTGACTCGCGCCAATCGTCGAAGTAGTCCACGCGCCAGATAGTCGGGACAGTCTTTTCCAGCACAGTGATTCGTTGTTCTAGGCTGCGTGGTAGCTTTCCGGGAGCGTCAGCAACCAAGATGATTCCCAAGACGCGGCACCCTCCGGTCTTATTGGACTGATCCTGTAATGCCAGGTCGTGTGCTGCCTCTAGTCCTGCACGGGTGGTGCGCGCGACAATGACGCACCACGGGTATTTGTCGTGGACTGGCCACTGCTGGCCGGCATCGCCGAATGGGGCGAGCGCGTGCGCTAGGTACGTTGCTCCTGCACCGCCGTGGGCAGCAACGAGCCAGATAAGCGGATCCATCTCGCCTTCGGGAGCAAGCCGGGTATCTGCCAGTTCGTTGCCTAGCCCGGTAAGGGCCACACGCTTGAGTGGTTTCGGCTGTGCTACTGCCGTGTCTTGGGAGGTCATTAGCCCATCAGCTCCTTTTTGAAGTTGGTGACTTGGTCGAGAGCTTCCTTGGCTTCGTCTGCGCTGTAGGTGGAGTTATCAAGCCCTGCGTCCTGCACAGCGTCTGGACGTACTTCGTCTCCTGCTACATCGCGGCTAGAAGCAACAGCCCAATCCACGGTGGCATCGATAGCACTACGCCCGTCTGCGGTTGCTGGCCTAGAACCGTAGGAATTATGAGCGCTTCCGTGTCCTGCGGCTTGCACGGCTGTT
Source organism: Corynebacterium sp. HMSC06C06 (assembly GCF_001807295.1). Taxonomy (NCBI): domain Bacteria; kingdom Bacillati; phylum Actinomycetota; class Actinomycetes; order Mycobacteriales; family Corynebacteriaceae; genus Corynebacterium; species Corynebacterium sp. HMSC06C06. Next base: position 12,525 of record NZ_KV788510.1, on the reverse strand, counting down.
TCGGCAAGCCCGTCACCGGTAATGCCCAGCACATCAATTTCCTTAAAGACCTCATCGGCCATGCCGGTAACCGTTTCTGGGGTTAGCACTTCTAGTGCAGCTTCAGCCAGCTTGGACGCTGCTACCGCAAGCCCTGCCTTGGGATTGGTGATTCCAGCTGAAGCCACCTGTGCCAGGTTCTCGACAGTAATGGCCTTTTTGGCAATGGTGATTCCCTTGCCCAGTGCCATACCGCCGAGCTTGCTTACCGCAGCAACAGCGGATTTGCCCAGATCGCCGATTAGTTCGCCGCCTACAGGACCGCGAGCCTCTTCCATGGACTTACTGCGTGCTCCATCGCGGGAGATCGTCGAGATAAGGTCTGCATTTCCTGATTGTCCAGCAGAAGCAGTCTCACTAGCGCTAGCGCTTGTCGACGACTCTGTTTCTTCCGCCGTAGACGCAGGCGTCGACGTCTGCGAAGAGGTCTCGGCCTGTGCCGAAGTAGACGGGGCAACGCTCGTGGTTTCACTTACGCTAGAAGAACTATTGTCCGTCGAGGGCGAAGCGGCTAGACCGGGCACTTCGTTATCGCTGACAGATTCAACTTTGAAGCCGCCGTCTCCGAAGTCGATTCCATCGTCTTTCACATCATCAAGACCGCCTAGCTGAACAGCCGGGCCAAGAGTATCGCTTACAGCTTTGAGGGATTCTTCTGGGTCATGCAGGTCGAGGCGTTCTGCGGTGCCAACTACTAGGTCAGAAAGTCGACCGGAGATAGGCAAGTCGCAGACTAGATCACCTTCCGAGCACCACGAGGCGGTGCGATCGGCGAGTTCACCGAAGTCCTTCCCGCCAGTCTTGTCCAAGCCCATGCCTGCACCATCAAGTTTGTCTTGCTCTGGGGAGTTGAACTCACCTACCTGCTTGGTGTGTCCACCGTCAGTGCCAGGTACTGCTGCTGGGGTGGACTCTCCGCCCTGCATGACCTGTACTCCCTTATCGCGGGTGGGGTCAGAAAAGAGGGCAACGCCTGCTACTTTATCGGCTGGAAAGTCCGACTCGCCGGAGCCAATTTCGCGTGCGACAGTAGACGCTACCTGCGCACCTTGAGAATGACCGGCAAGAAAGACCTTAGTGTTAGGGCACTTGGCAGCTACCTCGTTGAGCACCTTGGCGGTGTTTTCCGCACCTTTTTCCATCGACTCGGTGTAGGCGACTGGCGCAGACGGTTTCAACCCCGGAACGAATGCACCGCCTGCTGCAGCAGGGTACGTCACGTACGTACGTGCAATGCGCGTGCCGTCCTTTTCTACTGCGTCCTTTTCCTCAGTCTGCCACTCGTCTGTGTTGTTTTCTGGAGCGTCCTCCCACAGGGAGTCAGACGAATTTTCGTCCTCGGAGCCAGTGGTAGAGTCCTTGTCTCCACTTCCCCACTGGTCGTTAGAATCCGACGACTTGTCGCTAGACTTGTCGGAATTTCCCCACAAGTCCGAATTGTCGCTTTTATCTTCTGCAGGCTCTTGGGAGTCTCCGCCGCCCCACAAGTCATTAGAGTCTGACGAATTGTCCTTAGACTTGTCGGAATCTCCCCACAAGTCGTTGGAATCGCCAGACTTATCGCCTGTGGTTTTATCGCTATCTCCCCACAGATCCTTAGAGTCTGCGGCAATCAGCTGGGCATTGTCCTTAGTAACCGCCTCAGCAGTTGCCTTTGTCGAAGAATCTGACGAGTCTTCGGCGTCTTCTAGGCTAATTCCGCCCGACAAGTCTTTAGGAGTGCTTGGGTTGGCTTCTCGCATGGCGGGGCCAGCGATTTTCGAGCCGAAACCATGATCATGAGTAGAGTCCTCCTGCGCGGAGGTATCGAAAGTGCCATTGACAAGCACAAGCTGTATGTCAGCACATTTATCATCGGAGACATCTTTGTTCTCAGTCTCCTGAGCTACTGCCGTAGGCACTGACAGGCCGAACATGGCCACTATGGACGCGGTGGCAGCGTAAGAAAAAGCGTGTTTCAGCGGAGTCACCGTTTTAGTCCTCTCGTCCAATGGAGTCCACAGCCCACGAGCCGTTGGCCTCCTTTGCGGTTACTTTTTGCTTATACAAGGTGGGCTTTTCTTCCTTGGGCTTCTTGACCTCTAGCTCTACAGAGGTCGTATCCCCCTCGGACGGCTGCATAGTCAGACACCAGGTCGTGCCTTTAGGAGCAGCCTTGGGCAGAATCTTCATCCACTCCTGCTTTTGCATATCGCTGTCCTTGGTCAACGACGCCTTGACACCGTTGGCGTCAGCGTCAAAATAAGCCTTTTCAAACTTCGCGATTGCTGCGCGCGGGGAGTCTTCGGCCGACACGTCCACATCATTGTTCCCGCTACAGCGGGTTCCGACTTCCGCAATCTCAGAGGAGGTATCAGACACTGGTTGTGGGCCTTGTTGGTCAGCCTCTTCTGCTACCGGCGAGGACTGCTGTGAGTGCTCTTGCGAGGCAGTGTCCTCAGAAGAATCACCCATCTGGGAAAGGAAAGTGAAAGCACCAACTCCTACAAGGGCCAACACACCTACACCAAGCGCGATAGGCAAGGCTACGCCGCGACTTTTCTTATCCTTAGCTGGCTTCTTCTCGCTCTTGTCTACAGAATCAGGGCGAGAAACCGCAGGTTCTTCTTTAGCTGCGGGCTTAGCTTTTGCTTTAGGCTTAGGTTTTTCTTCTACAACCGGTGCTGTTTCCTCCGGCGTCTTTTCAGTCTGCGTATCGTCTACGCGACTTTCTTCCTCTTCCTTGGTGCTATCAAGGGCACGAAGGTCAGGTTTCGCGGAGTTTTGTTTGTCGTGATTATCGAGTGCGTCAAGCCAATCATCCATGGGTATTCCTCATTTCTCGGCTTAGGCCGCAAGCAGGTTAGACAGTCTTGTGGTCGATAGTGACGTCCGCCGAAACAGCCCCCAGCTCGGCTTGCTGCTCGGTGGGCAGATTCTCTACCTCGTCAATTACTGCATTGTGCAGGTTATTGAGGTTTTCCTGCCCGTATTCTGGCAGCGTCTTAGCAGCGTTTTGACCGACCTGCTGCACCCAAGCGACTTCCTTGGCCGGCAAGGCAATGGTGCTCTCGCCCGCCGCTGTAGAGATAGTGACGTCACCGTCAAACGGCTGGGCCTGCCCCTGTGCCGTCACCGCGATTCCTGGAGCCGACACAGTGGCCGTAGCGCCTTCTACCTCGTTGGTTTCTACCGGCGCTGTTGGCTGCTGCTCTGGCTGGGCTGTCACTGGCTGCTGTGCAGTTTCCTCACCAGCAGGTGCCGATTCTTCCACGGCAGGTTGTACAGGTTCTGCAGGCTGGGCAGTCTCTACTTCCTCTGGCTGTGGGTTGGTGTTGGCGACTACTTCCTCAGCTGGAGCCTCATGCTGCGGGGCGTTTTCTACATCGTCAGAAACAGGCTCTGGGGTGTAGGCAGGCTCAGTTTCCACTTCGGACTCTTGGGAGTCAGTGGTGTGCACAGCAGGCTCATAGGTGGGCTGCTGGGTATTGTCTACCGGCTCGCTCGGGGTCTCGGGCTGGACTGCTGGCTGCTCGGAGACGATTTCATCGCTCCACTGTGGGGTGGTGGAATTGTTGGTGTTATCTCCGTTGTCAGATTCCACCGGCTTCGGTGCAGGAGTTTCAGTCTCTGTGCCTGGTTGAGCCTGCTGCGAGGTCTCTGCAGGGGTCTCCGTTCCCGGCTGCGCATTGTTTGCTGGCTGAGAAGGAATGTTGCCTTGATTAGGAAGTTCGGCGTTCACATCTGTGCCTGGCTGGGCCTCATTAGCAGCAGGTGCTGATTCTTCATTGCCACTCTCGTCGCTACCTGCGTTTTCGGAAGCCTCTGTGCCCGGCTGGGCTTGTCCTGCTTCATCAGCTGGAGCCTCATCGGCGTTAGTGTCCGTGCCCGGCTGGGCTTCAGATGCCTCTTCTGCCTGCGCGGAGGCAGCCCCCACCCCGGTTACAGCGCTGAGCGCGACCAGCGTGGCGGCACTGGTGGAAATAGCGGTGCGAATTTTGACCATTGGTCCCTCTCTACAATGTGGTTTTTATCTTCTCGTTCTGCGCCGTTTGCGCGTTCTGCGCTTATTGCGTCGCACCCCATTGTGTCCCAACCCCCGTGCTATTCCAACAGGAAATCCGTACTATTTTTGGCCTTTAACTTTCTCCAAGGTTGTAACATGCGTTTACTTTCCCAGCACATCAGGCATTTTGACGGCCTATTCCTTGGAATAACCTTTTTAAATTCACAGGAATAGCCGTGTTAAATCCACCCATAATGGGGTATTTTTCAACGTTGGTATTATTTGCTGATATGTCACATTGCCTGCGGTTTACATAGAAAAACACCCCAGAAAGTGCATTTCTGGGGTGTTTTACCTGCAATAACAGCGCTAGAGAGTACGCAATTACTGCTCCTGCGGGGGTATCCCATTAAGCAATGCCATTAGGGACGATTTGGGGATTCGGTACTGGCCACTAGGCAGGCGTACGACGCCGTCAATTTTTCCTGAAGCGGCCCAGGCCTGCACCGAACGTCGCGAGACATTGGGGAGCAACTCGGCAGCCTCACCCGAGGTCAGCCACACTTCCCCATCGTCTTGCCCTGTGTCTCCTGCAGTCATGTCGGTCATATTACATCCACTCCGGTTAGCGTCAATCACACGCTTAGCACACTCTGCGCATTCTGCGCCTATTGCGCCTTTTGCGTTATTTGTCTATTCTCGTTTCTACCTCGGGCCATAAAGCTGGCTTGATCGAGGTTGTTTCTACCCATTTTTATCTAGGTAACACTCAGCCCTACTAGGAGGGCTTTTATGGATACCAAAGTCACTTTCCGTATCGACGAACGGCTCAAAGAAGAGCTGCAACATATGGCTATCTGTCAGCATACAACGATGAATGCCCTGATCGTTCAGTCCGTTTCTGAATGTCTTGCCAGATACCTTGGAGAACGCTGTCTGATTCAAAAAGGTCTAGCGCACTAGGTTTTTGGGCCCATAAAATGCGGGGTCATGGCGAGGAAGAAGAAAGAAGACCCCAATCAGATCTCCCTTTTCGACCTCTTAGGAGAAAGCACCAATGATTTACAAGGCGACAATTCAGCAAGCCTACAAGGACGCAGGACGCGAACTGAGCGAGCCAGCACTGACCGAGACGTACGAGGCAATGATGAGTCAGTGGGAACAGGCCTCCGCAAGGAATCTGCAGATACTCACCGACCGGTGGAAGCAGAAGACGGGCAAGCAGACAGTCGACGCACTAACGCGGGGCCAGCTTCTCAACCTGGCCGACCAGCAGGCGAGCGAGGAAGTCAGCAGCGAGTGGCTCGACCCGCTTACCCAGGAGATCATCGAGGACAATCTTCTCCACGACGAGATGAACCCGCCGAGTCTGCAGGTGCTTACGTCCCCGAATCTGTGGATGACGCAGTGGAACCTTCTTCCCGACAACGACGCACTCAACGAACTAGCAGCGAGCCTGTGGCCGGAGAAGAGCTCGAAGTGGCTGCTGGTGGCAACAGCACTACTGCAAGTCAGCGACCATCAGAACAAGGAGTACCCGACCGAGCAGGACTCGACGCTTCTTCCCGCCTTCGAGGCGAAGGTCAATCACGCAATGACGCTCAACTAGATCCGGTTTGGACAAATATCGCCGCAATTGAGGCGGCTATTGCCTACCGCGACGGTGACAGTCTTGACGATAGCCAGCGCCAAGCGCTGGAACAATACCGCTCTTGGGGCGCTTTCTCCCAGGTCTTCGATGAACACAACGAGCGCTACGCCCCCGCCCGCCAGCGCCTTCGCGAGCTACTAAGCGACGAGGAATACACGGCAGCTAGGCGCACAATTCTTACCGCCTACTACACTCCCCCAAGCCTTACTTCTACTATCTGGGACAGCCTTCGCACCGCAGGATATACCGAAGGCAAAGTGCTTGAACCCGGCGTAGGAGCAGGTGGATTTATTGACGCAGCACCCGAAGGTGCAGACGTTGTAGGCATTGAGCGCGACCCTATGAGCGCGCTTATCGCTAATGCTCGCTACCCCGAGTCGCAGATTCGCCGCGAAGACTTCGCGGATACCTCAATTGCCGATAACTCCTTTGTCGCCACCATCGGCAATGTTCCTTTCTCCCAGACCGCACCTTACGACCCGCACCACAACCGCGCGGGCCTATCCACGCACAACTACTTCATTTCCAAGTCCATCGACTTGACCGCCCCAGGCGGCTATGTTGCTGTTCTAACCTCCCAGCACTCTGCCGATTCGGCTGGGCGCGGGTCTACCAGCGTGCAGCAAGCACTTACTGACCGCGCCGATTTCATCACTGGCGTGCGCCTGCCCGGCGGCTCAAACGGCGCTTTTGCCGATTTTGCTGGCACCGAAGTAGGCACTGACGTTCTCGTCTTCCGTGTCCGCGACGAAAATCAGGAACCTAGTGCGCGCACCGAGGAATTCTGCCGGAAACAGTCCATTACGGTGGGCGAGACCACCCGCTCGATAAACAAGTTCTTCGCAGATAATCCAGACCACGTACTCGGCACGTGGAGGGAAGTCTCTTCCCAGTTCGGGCCAACCCTAGAGGTACGCAGCGACAATACGGACAACGTGGCAGACCAGCTGGGCGATATTTTACGCCGCGATATTTCTACTGCTGTCGCCAACGGCCAGGGGCTTACCGCTAGCCCAGAAACGATTAACCACGCCGAACAACTAGACGTCTCTGGCCTCATTGAGGCCCGCCGAGAACAGCTCCAAGACACTTTGGGCGCATTGCGCTATATCGACAATGACGACGGCAGCGTGCAATTCCAGCAGCTTAATCCCATCGGCAGCAGCGGCGAGTCCGCATGGGAAGACGTCAAATGCGCTAAGAAATACCAGCAGGAATGGAAATCCATTGTTGACCTGCGCAATACCACGGAAGCAGTCCTAGAAGCCTGCCGCGAGGGGCAAGAAGACGAGCTTCCCGCACTACGCGAGGTTCTTAACACCCAATACGACGCTTACGCCAGCACTTACGGCCCGCTTAATCGCTTTACTGTCCAAGCCGCCAAGGAAAAGACGCCGGAGCGTATCTCGGCTGACTTCGAGAAAAAGGTTGACTTATGGCGAAAGCACAACGCCGTCGATGATCGCCCCTTCGAGGGTGAACTGCCCGATGACGTCACCGCCCGGCTATGGGACGAAGCCAAGCAGCCCAGCACCCGCGAGCAGCGCAAGCAATTGCACCTTTCTGGCGCACTGCGCCGCGACCCGTATGTCACGGCTGTTCTAGCACTCGAAGACTTCAATGACGATACCCAGCAGGCCACCAAGGGCCCACTGTTTACTACTAACCCACTGCGCTCTATAGACACTCCCACCAGTGCCGATTCGGCCCAGGACGCGGTAGTTATCGCCCAAAACCATAACCTGCCGATGACTACTGCCACCTTTGCAGAGCTTTTGGGAAATACCGACGAAGACGCTCTAGCGCGCGAGCTGGCCGAAAATAAGGTGGCCTTTCGCCACCCGCACCGCCCTGACGAGTGGGTTCCAGCAACCAAGTACCTTTCTGGGTCTATCTACCCCAAGCTGGAAACTGCCCGCCAGGTCGCACAAGACGATCCGCGCTTTCTTCCCAATGTCACCGGCTTGGAAGAAGCCTTGCCGGACAAGGTCACCAGCGGAATCAAGATGAGTCTAGGTGCTACGTGGATACCCGATGATGTCTACCGCGATTTCATCATTGACACCTTGGATATTCCCGCCAGCCTGCACAATCGAGTCACAGTAAACAACCGCGCCGATGAATGGTTTGTCAGCACTCCAAAGGATTGGCACACGCGAGAAGAAGTCGATCTGAAATGGGGCGTGCGCGCGGCTAACGCAAATGGCCAATACAACTTCAATGACGAAGAGTTTAAGGATTTCAGCCACGCTGGTATCGCCCACTCTGGTGCCGACGCCACTGTCTACTCGGCAGCAAAGCTCATTGAAGACACCATGAACATGCGCCCGCCGCAGCTCAACATGTCCAAATACGCCAAGCTGGATAAAGGCTACGGAGAAAATGCGCTAGTCGTCCACCGCAAGGCTTCTGCCTTTGCCGGTTCCAAGGTAGAAGGACTAGAAAAGCACTTTTCCCGCTGGGTCACCCAAGACCCAGAACGCTACGAGCGCTTAGTTGACGTCTATAACCGCACTCTCAATGGCGTTGTCGCTCCCAGCTATGACGGTTCTCGCCGCGAGATTGCAGGCATTAGCGACCGCTACAAGCCCTACCCGTATCAGCTCAACGCAGTCGAGCGCATGCTCAACGAACCAGGTGTGCTGCTAAACCACGTTGTCGGTGCCGGAAAAACCGGCAGCATGCTCATGGGCGCTATGGAGCTAAAGCGCCTAGGCGTTGCCAAGCAGCCCTGGATGGTGGTTCCTAACCACCTCGTAGAGCAGGTCGGAATCGAGGCAAAGCAGTGGTTCCCCGGCGCAAATATGCTGGTAGAAACCCGCAGCGGCAGCAGCCGCAAAGACGACCGCCAGCGGCTTCTTGCCCAAGCCGCAGCCAATGACTGGGAGCTAGTCATTGTCTCGATGAGCTCGTTCGGCGAGATGAGCATGTCCGCAGACTACCTGCGCGACTACCGCGACAGCGTCTTAGATGAGTTCGAGCGCGACCTGCAGGAAATCCAAGACAACGAGGTAGACGAGCAAACCCGCCGCGATAACACGCGCCGCATCGAGCAAAAGCGCGACAAGTTCGAGCAGAGCATGAACCAAAAAATCGACAAGATTTCTCGCGGTGACACAATCCCTTGGGATCAAACGCGCGGCGACTACATCATTGTCGACGAGGCACACAACTATAAAAACCTCCGGCGCGTATCCAAGCTGGCCGACCTCGCCGAAGAAGGCTCCGACCGCGCTACTGACCTCGACGTAAAACTGCGCTACCTACGCGGCGAAAAAGGCAATGACCATCCTATTGCCACCTTTGCCACTGGTACGCCTATTGCCAATTCCATCGCCGAAATCTACACCATGCTCAACTACCTACGGCCCGATCTTCTCCACGAAGCAGGCATGCATGGCGTGAATTCTTGGGCGCAAAATTTCACCTCGAAGCGCAGCGAAATTGGCTTTACCGCTGGCAATAAAATCAAGCCACAAACCCGCATTGCCAGCTATGAAAACCTTGCAGAGCTGGCCCAAATGTGCGCGCCCATGGCCGACACCATCACCCGCGACGATATTCCGCGCAAGCTACCCAGCGTTAAAGGCGGCGAGACTACCGTCGTGGAATTCGACGTAGACCAAGAAACCAAGGACTTAATTCAAGATCTTTCCTGGCGCGAAGATAATCAGCCAGACAACCCCAAAATCGACAATGCCCTAAAGATTATGAGCGACGGCAAAAACGCCACGCTCTCGCCAGAATTGGCTAACCTTCCGCCCGCCCAAGGCGTCGGTCGAGTTCATGCCGTTGTCCAAAACGTCGTGCGCGAATGGCAGGACAATAAAGACAACGAGTACACCAACCAGCAGGGCAATATCTCGCCTAATCGCGGTGGTCTACAGCTCATTTTCTGCGATAAAGGAGTGCCCAAGCCTGACGGGTCATTCTCCATGTATGAGGCAATCCGCGACCAGCTTGTCGAAGCCGGCATGGATAAAGACCGCATTCGCTTTATCCACGACTGGGACAATAAACGCACCCAGCTTTTTGACGACTGCAATAACGGCAAAGTCGATGTTCTCATTGCCAATACGGCCAAGCTAGGAACCGGCGCAAATATCCAATCTCGCGGCGTTGCTATCCACCACGTAGACGTTCCCTGGCGTCCTGCCGATCTAGAGCAGCAAGACGGACGTTTCTTCCGCCAAGGCAACCAGAACGACGAAGTCGCCCGCTATACCTACGTTGGACGAGGCACCTACGACGGGCACTCTTGGGCCACTATCGAGCGCAAAGGCCGGTTTACCAACCAATTCTGGAATGCTGACCGCTCCATGCGCTCCATTGCCCCGCTCGAAGACAACGACCTAGAAGCCATGGCCCAAAACAAGGCTATTGCTACCGGAAACCCTGACTTCGTGCGCAAAGCAGAGCTCACCAAACAGGTAGAAAAGCTCGAAGCTGCCGCCGATGAGCACACAGCACTCGCCGAATCTAACGTTCTCACCCGCAGGAAAGCACAAGAAGACCTCGCCCGCGCCCAACGACGTCTAGACCGAACCGAAGGGCTAGTAGACCAAGCAGAACAATGGGTAGGCACCGATTCAAAGGAGCGCACGTGGAATATTAACCACGCCCAGCAAGACTCCCGCGAAGAAGCCACAAGCGCCCTTATTGACCGTCTCAAAGAGGTCAAAGACTCGCGCAGCACCGACTACCAGCCAGTAGGTACTATTGCTGGAATCTCGTTTTCTGCACGCTTCGACGCGATTAATGGCAGCGTTCAGGTTAAATCCGACTTCGGGCAAGTAGGCCGTGACGCCATTGAAAAATGGGTCATTGACCCCACCTACGCGCACTCGGGAATTACTCCCGAAGAAATCAAGAACAAACAAAGCGGCCTGCTCACCCAGCTAGAAAATACGGTGCGCTCAGCCCCCGACCGCGTCGACCAAACCCGCGCCGACATCAGCAACCATCAGCAAACAATCGACGACATTGACCAGCTCGGAGACCCAGAGTCCTTCCCCCAACAAGACCAGCTGGACTCGGCACGCAAAGAACTCAACACGGTCACTCAACGCCTGGCCGACTTCGACGCCTCCGACGCAGAAGTTCGCCGACGCCAAGAATATGCCAGCCGACTCGCCAGCAAAGGACGCAGCCCCGGCTACTCCCTAGAGCTCAACCCCACAGGGTTCATGCGCGATACGGGAATGGTCTGCCACCCAGACAGCAAACCTATCTCCCGCACGGCAGGAGATACCGCACTAATGGATCCCCCTGCCGACCCTGAGCTTCACCCCGGAGCACAGGCAAGCATGGATTTCCTCGAAGGACTCGACCTCGGAGGCGAAGCCAACAACCCCCACAGCAACGACCACACAGAGAACTCAGCCCAGACCCCAGACGAAGAAATAAACCTAGACGAAGAGCAAGAGGACGATAACGGTAATGAGCTGTAGCACACTTCATTGCGCAACATGTACAATAAACGCAGCACGCGCAATACGCGCAGACTCTCCAGCAGAAATCCAGCAATTAATACCATTGGTGTGATTTAATAAGCGGAGAAAATAAAAGTCGCGCTCCACACTCGTGGGGGCGCGCAGCGCGAGCGGCACACACCCTCGGTTCAAGTCCAGGGCGCGCACGTTCCTCAAAACATGAGGAAACCCCCGCATCATAGAGTTGGCGCTCTAGCGGGGGTTCAAACCAAAAATCGACACCACCGTGTCGGTTAAGACTTTACCACTTCCATACGGACAGTGAGCAAAGCACAACACGGGCGGTGTCGATAATCCGAAAGGAGACTAAGGCACCATGCAGACCCGAGATGAGCGCCGCGCCAAGCTCGAAGCAGTCAAAGAACTAGCCCGCCAGCAAGAACACGACGCTGCACAAGAACTTCTCCAAGCCCAAGACGTCGGCTACACATCCAAACTCTTCGTCCAAGCACTCTTCCCCTATCGCAACCCAGACAGCAACGAACGAAGAATAACTACTGCTGAAGGCACCATCAGCGTCTACTCACCCAACGGCCTGCCATACGGCAAGTACCCGCGCCTCATCATGGCCTACATCATCACCCGCGCCGTAGCTAATGCCGGACGCCTCAAAGAAGGAAAAATCACCCACGAAGAAGCCCGCCGCATTCCGCTAGGCCATTCCATGAGCCACTTCCTTCAAGCAATCGGCGTCACCGGACGCGGCACCGGAGGCGTGCATGGAAATCTCTCTAAAATCCGCGACCAGCTCCTACGCCTAGCTAGTTCAGCAATCACTGTCCAAAGCGACGACGGGGTTCACGCACGGGGTCGCAACACCCAAATTCTCGAAGACTGGAACCTCTGGTTCGACCCACGCGACCCCAACCAGGGAAGCTTCATGGAATCAGAACTTGTCCTCACTCCCCAGTTCTTCAAGCACATTGCCGAATCCCCCATTCCCATCGACCTCAATGTGCTGCGCGAGCTTAACAAACCGCGAGCGATGGACATTTACATCTGGCTTACCGTAAAGCAATACTGGTTAGCTAAAAACAACCGCGAATCCTACACCTTCACTTGGGACATGATCGCCGCCAGCTTCGCCACCAAGCAACTACACTCCAGCGACGCACGAAAAAACTTCCGCAAAGAGATCAAAAAAGCCATTCTTGAGCTCACTACCGCATGGCCCAACGCTGGCATTACAGCCAACGCGGACGGAGTAACGGTCACAAGGACTGCTCCATCAGTTCAGCAGAAACCGCCCCGTCCCGAACTCGACTGACCCAATCCCGACGAACCAGCGCCCTCCGGGGCGCTTTCTTTTTGTCTCAAAACAGCTTGCGCATATTTACCACCCCTCGTGCGCATATTTA
>NZ_KV788509.1:0-7005 GCF_001807295.1 Corynebacterium sp. HMSC06C06 | reverse complement strand
CTCAAACGGAACAAAACCTGGGGCACTTCAACCATGGTGATTGGTTCCCCGCCCCATCGGCAGCCGATGTAGAGGCGGCGTAGTTTACCGCCCCATCGCAGGGTTGTCTTGCCGTTGGTGCTTACTTTGTCGGTGCATAGTCGGTAGTCGTGCTCTGGTTTGATGTCCGCTTATCTACATTCGCCCCCATTAAGGGTGAATCTTCAGATCAAAACTAGAAATAGTTTATACACAGCACTATCTGTATTAGGTAAGCCTTGCCTTTCCAGCCGTTCATGAATCGAGGTTTACTATGACCCAACAGTCCTCTACGCCCGCACGGAGTACAAGCTCATCCAGTGGGGCGACGGCACGTTTAAACACCAGAGATCTCATCAACGCTGGTATCTTTGCTGCACTTTACTTTGTAATCACCTTTGTAAGCGGAATGATTGGATTCGCAGGACCACAATTCATGTTTATTGGATGGTTCATCGCGGCAATCGCAAACGGAATCGTGCTAGCGCTTTATGCCGCCCGCACGCCCAAAATGGGTGCTTTCACCCTCGTCGGTGGTATTAACGGACTAGCATTCATGCTCACCGGACACTACTTCTGGACCCTGCTGGGAAGCATAATCCTAGGGTTTATCGCGGATTTGATTATTACAAAAAGCCACCTCAGTATTGCCAAATCCTTCCCTATTGCCTACAGCGTCTTCTGTGTCTGGATTTCTATGCCTTTTATCCCGCTAATTCTGGATACGGACTCCTACTACGTCGATATCGCAGACCAAATGGGTCAAGAATATGCCGATGCCATGTCGGATATCTTCCAGCCATGGACCATTGGGGTACTGGCCATTTGTGCGCTCATCGTCGGCTTTATCGGAGGAAAGGTCGGAGTTCGCGTCAGCCGCAAACACTTTGAAAGCGCTGGTCTCCTGTGAGCCTGCAAAAACAGGGCGTGCTTCGTCGATCTTCGATCGATCCACGGACCGTGCTGCTTTCTGTTCTAGTAATCAATGCGGTAGCTCTCAGCCACGGCCACCTACCGACACTGCTGATTTCTATCGCTTTCAGCTCCATCGCACTAGCTACAGTAAAGCCACACTATGGTCTTATTTGCCTGTTCGCTTTTGCATTATCCTATCTAGGGTACTGGGGCCTATTACAGCTTCCTGGCTCCACATTTTTCGCTTTTTCAGCGGCAATTTTTTCGTGGCTAAGCCGTTTTGTCATCAGCATGTCCATCGGCGCATTCGGCTTGCTCACTCTCACACCATCCACGTTGACCTCAGCACTGCGGGACCTGCGTTTACCAGGCTGGGCCACCATTCCACCGGCGGTATTCCTGCGCGTTTTGCCGATCATCGTGGCAGAAGCCAAAGCCATCCGCGATGCCATGATCCTTCGGGGTCTCCAGCCTGGAGTAAAAAGCTGGATCACACAGCCCACACAATCGTCCGCGATGTTGATCATCCCCTTATTAGGTGCCGTCGTCCGCGCTGGTGATGAGCTCGCTGCCTCTGCTCTTGTCCGGGGATTGGGAGGACCCGCACGCCCAACCACCACCGCCGATCTTTCCTTCAAGCTTGTCGATGCAACTGCACTAGCTGGGTTGGGCCTCGTTGTTGCCTCTGTCTGGCTTCCCACGGAGGTCCACTTATGAACGAACGCAGTATCGCAACCAGTGTAGACGCCCACAACGTTTCTTTTACATATCCATTGGGAGCTCGGCCAGGCATTCAAGGTGTATCTGATGTGTCTTTTTCTGTCTCTCCAGGACAGTGTCTACTGATTACCGGTGATTCCGGATCGGGAAAGTCCACGGTACTCAAGTTGATCAACGGACTCATCCCCCATTTCAATCCAGGAGAGCTACTAGGCACCATCACTATTATAAAGGATGACCAGGCTTTTACCCCTGCGGAAGAACCGCTGTCCCGAGCCATCGAGTTCAGCGCCTCAGTATTCCAGAATCCAAGGACACAATTTTTCACTGAAAGCGTCAATGCAGAATTGGCCTTCGGGCTAGAAAACCTTGGTGTAGATCCCAAAGAAATTGAGTCGAGAATTCAATCAGCGGTCGAGCTACTAGGCATTAACGATCTTCGGGGCCGGCGATTCAAAGAATTATCCGGTGGGCAGTTACAAACCGTGGCATGCGCATGCGCGCTTGTGTCCCCGGGCAGTCTCGTGCTTCTCGATGAACCCACGTCCAATCTCTCCATGGAAAGCATCGATATTCTTGCACGCGTGCTACACCGCTTGAAGGAATTAGGCACAACGATCATTATCGCTGATCACCGTCTCTTTTTCTTAAAAGATATCGCTGACCAAGTTATTTACTTGACTCAGGGAAAAATAACGCGGAGTTTCCGCGCTCAGGAGTTTTATGCCTTAGACGAACCCGAACGCAAACAATTGGGGCTACGCAGCTTACACCATGTTCCCCTGCCCGCGAGCGTGCCGGTACCACCCACGCTCGAAAACGCCGATCCCCAGCGGAGCGGACTCGAGCTAAGCAACATCTGTTTTTCTTATGGCGCACATGAGGTATTAAACATTGACCACGCATTTTTCCCCAGCGGCGAAGTCACCGCCTTAATCGGGCCCAACGGCGCTGGAAAAACCACCCTCGCCAGGATCATTTGTGGTCTTGCTTCTCCCAAACGCGGCGGTAGTCTCCGTTTGAACAGCAAACGAGTAGGAGCGGCTGCCCGCAGACGTGCCGCGTACATGGTGATGCAAGATGTTGGCCGCCAATTATTCGCAGCCACCACCGAAGAAGAAGTCACGCTCGGACTGGCAAAGAAGAAGCGGGACCACATCGATGTCAATGAGATTCTCCATCGCCTCGATCTGGCAGGAATGGCTCAACGGCATCCGCAGTCTCTGTCCGGTGGGCAACGGCAACGCTTAGCCATAGCTTCAGCCCAAGCCGAGCAAGCAGCGATCTACATCTTCGATGAACCTACCTCTGGCGTGGGCTGGCGCCAACTGCAATCCATCTCGGCGCTACTTCGATCTCTTGCAGCAAGCGGAGCAGTGGTCATCGTCATCACCCATGACCACGAATTCATCCAAGAATCAGTCACCAGAATCATCGATATGACTGACATCAACAAGAATTGAGAAAGAGATGTCTGAACTAAAACAAAGTTCCACAGAATCAAGCGGAACCCACGCACCAGAATCACACGGTGCGTCACCGGAAGAAGAGGCTCGCGCAAAACTAAAAGCCGGCCAGGTCGCTCTAAAAAAACTACTGGCCCCAGTGCAAACAACCATCTACTTCGCACAGTTTCTCGCGCTTATATCCTCGGTACTCGCCGTAGCACCCTACGTCGCGTTGGTGGCACTGGGAAATGCTCTAATCGACGGCAAAACTGATGACGTCGCGTCCATTGTGAAATGGCTACTTGCTGCATTTTTGGGCCAGCTATTCTTCTATTTCCTTGCCCTTGCAATCACCCACTTCGCTGATGCAAAGCTGGTGGGGATTAACCGGCGCCGAATTATTACCGCTATTGCGAAAGCACCACTCTCGTGGTTTAGCCAGACTAATTCCGGCAAAGTCCGCAAAGCCGTCGAGGACGATACGTTAACTCTGCACACCCTGACAGCCCATGCTCCTGTAGAGAAGGTCGCCGCGATCTTTACGCCCCTCGCGCTTCTGGTTTATGCCTTTATCTTGGATTGGCGCCTTGGTCTACTTTCTATTGCCACTGTGCCCATTTTCCTAGCAATCCAAGCATATTCAATGAAAGATATGGGCACAAAAACTGCGGAAATGGATAATTATCTGGGTGAGGTCTCTGCGACTGCGGTGGAGTTCTCCGAAGGTATTTCCGTCGTCAAGGCTTTCGGCACCGTTGGCAAAGCCCACGCTCGATATCGCGAAGCTGCCCAAAAATTCGCGGAATTCTATTACGAGTGGGTACGTCCGCTTCTGCGTGTTTCCGCAATCTCAGAGTCTGTGGTGGCGGTTCCTGTCCTCATCCTTATCAATCTAGGAGTCGGTTCCCTGCTGATAGCTGGTGGCTATGTCACGGTCGCTGAAGTCATCGCAACAACGTTAATTGCGCTGGTGCTCCCAGGCACGATTCAAACCGTCGGCCAAATGATGTGGTCTTACCAGCTCGCTGGCAATGCGGCGTTGCGCCTTGATGAAGTCATGACAATTTCCCATGTGAAAGAAGGCCAAAAGAGACTCGATGCCAGTAGTCAAGACATGGAGGTGGAGTTCCATAAGGTCAGCTTTAGCTACGCCCCAGACACACCAGTCCTCCAAGACTTTTCTGCGCAACTAAATGCAGGCACTGTCACGGCATTGATTGGCCCCTCCGGGTCTGGCAAATCCACAGCAGCAACGATGCTGGCGCGTTTCCAGGATCCAGATTCGGGCACAATCACTATCAACAACGTGGATATCCGTGATCTCACTTTCGACAGTTTATACCGCACTGTGGCTTTCGTCTTACAAGATCCTCACTTACTGCGTATGAGTATTCGGGAAAACATTCGCCTTGCACGCCCAGAAGCCCGCGATGAAGAGATCTGGCAAGCCGCAGAGGCTGCGCACATAGCTGCTGATATTCGCGCTTTACCGGCTGGGCTCGACACCGTTGTTGGTGAGGACACCTCTTTATCCGGTGGACAACAGCAACGCATTTCTATTGCCCGGGCAATCATTACCAATGCCCCAATCTTGATCCTGGATGAAGCTACTGCGGCAACTGATCCTGACTGCGAAGCAGAAATTCAAGCAGCTCTAGCCACACTCGTCAGAGGCAAGACCGTCTTAGTCATCGCCCACAAGCCGGAGTCCATCCAAGGAGCAGACCAAATAATCTGCCTCAAGCCTATGAAGGATAATTCTCATGTCTAATGCCACTACGCCTGTTAGTTCGCGTCTTCGTGATCCGCTACTCACTCGCAGTGTCAAAAAGCTGCAAAGTCCTGTAGGCCATAAGCTCAATAAAAGGTATGCTTGTCTATCGCTTATCGTTGGCGTGCTTGATGGCCTCGCCGTTCTCACGCTCGTGCCACTTACAAAGGCACTCGATGGGGATACGACGATCGCACCATGGATGTGGACGCTTTTGGCAATTGCGCTCGTAGCTTTTGCGCTACGATTTTTCGCAACCATGGCCTCTTACCACACGGCCTTGGATTTCATCCGAGCCGCGCACACGACTGTGGGCGATAAATTAGCAACGCTACCGCTCGGCTGGTTCGTACCGGCTAATACCGGCGGCCTATCTCGCCTCGTTTCAGATCGCTTTATGGTGGCGGCCGAGACCATTGCGCATATTCAAGGAACGATATACCGCGATAGCGCGGCACTTGTCACCTTGTTAGTAGGAGCGTGTTTCTGGAACCCGAAGCTGGGCTTGGTCCTTCTTATCATCGCACCATTGGCGCTCGTGGTGATGCAGTTGGCTGCATGGATTCGTGAGAAAGCATCGAACCGCGCACTGGGGCCGAGTAAAGAGCTCTCCCAGCGCATCGTAGAATTTGCTAACCGTCAACCAGCCCTGCGCGCGGCAGGACAATCACAAGTTTTTGCGCCACTAGAGCAAGCGCTAGAAATCGACCATAAAGCACGAATACGCGAGCTATGGGTATCCACATTAGCTTTGCTACTCAACGGCATAGTAGTGCAGATCTTCATTGTGGCTCTCATTATGGTCTCCGCGGATCTTGCCGTTGAAGGCGCCCTATCGCCACTAGAAACAATTGCGATCATCGGAATCAGCTTGAGGTTTACCCGCACGCTTGAACAGCTGGGTTCTTCTTTCGTCGGTTTAGATGCCGGCCGTATCGCGCTCACAGAAACTGAGCTCATCACCGATGCCCCTTCCCTGCCAGAACCCGCTACTCCGCGCCTAGGCGATGGTTCGGGAAATGTAGAGCTGCGTAATGTCACGTTTGGATACGGCGATAAACCAGTATTGGTAGATGTCACTTTCCATGCTCGACCAGGCACCGTTACCGCCATTGTCGGTCCTTCTGGCTCCGGAAAGACCACAATTGCGCGCCTTATTTCGCGATTCTGGGATGTAGATTCCGGGGCGGTGATGGTTGACGGCGTAGATATCCGCGAGCTTGGAACCGAACAGTTAATGTCCAGACTGTCCATGGTCTTTCAGGACGTTTACCTCTTCGACGACTCGTTAATCGCTAATATCCGCGTTGGTCGTCCCGACGCCTCCGATGAGGAAGTCTTCCGCGCAGCTGATCTTTCAGGCGTGACTTCTATTGCCAACCGCCTAGGGTGGCATACTCCTGTTGGTGAAGGCGGGCGGCTTCTATCCGGTGGTGAACGCCAGCGCGTATCTGTAGCTCGCGCGCTTCTCAAGCAAGCGCCGATTGTACTCTTTGATGAGGCTACCTCCGCGCTCGATGCAGAAAATGAGGCAAACATTCTTGCTGCGATGGACGAGCTACGGGAGCAATCTACTTTTATTGTCATCGCCCATAAGCTGGATACAATCAAATCTGCTGATCAAATCGTAGTCTTGGATGAACACGGGCAAGTCAGCCAGCTAGGCACGCATTCTGAGCTTTCCGATGTCCCCGGTATCTACCGTCACTTCTGGCAGCAACGCAAAGCAGCAAGCGGGTGGAAAATCAGTTCGGGACGCGATTAACGCGGGCACCGAGATCGGCATTGTTTGCGGGGGACACCCTTCTCTCCCCCTCTCCCCATTACGTTGTTAGCAGTTCCACCTCAGGGCGCCGAAGATTCATAGCCTGTCCACCCGATTGGGCGGGCTATGTTTATGTCCGTTCCCTCCGTTCGAAAGGACAGTGGAACTAGTCGCTGGCTTCGGTATGTCTTATTCCTGTCCCTGTCTGAAAATGATCCGGGGGGTGATGCCGCCGAAGGCAGTGACATACTCAAACTGCTAATAGGAACCTGACCCAGCCCAGGTGGTATGAGGTCTCACAGTAATGTGGATGCCAGTGCAAGTTTGTCCGACCTGAAGTGCCCCGAGTTTTGTTCCTAGGCATTTGC
>NZ_KV788508.1:0-814 GCF_001807295.1 Corynebacterium sp. HMSC06C06 | reverse complement strand
CGCCACGCTTGAATAGTTCGTTAAGTATTTCACGTGGGGTTGCGCCGCCGAGGATTTGTCGGGGTGTTTCGTTGAGCTCATTTTGCACCCACGCGACATGTTCGGGTGTGACGGTGGCAAAGTCGGTGCCCTTTTTGTAGAACCTGCGCCTGATCTCGCCGTTGGTGTTCTCGTTGGTTGGTCTCTGCCACGGTGAGTGCGGTTCACAGAAAAACACCTGGCAGCCGTCTTTAATCTGGACTTGTGCTGTGACAGCCATTTCTGCGCCTTGGTCCCATGTGATGGTCTTTAGCTGCTCGGTGTTGAGGTCTTTGACCATGTCCTGCAGGGTTGCGACCACGGTGTGTGAACTGTGCTCATCGGGAAGGTGTCCAAGCAGGGTGTAACGGCTGGTGCGCTCTACTAGGGTAATCAGCGCGCTTTTGCCACCTTTACCAATAACAAGGTCGCCCTCCCAGTGCCCGGGAATAGCCCTGTCATCAGCTTCCGGGCTGCGGTGGGTGATCTCAGCACCTTTGATCCAAGGGCGACCGGTTAACACGCCAGCGTTTCGGGCACGACGCTTGCGTGTTGAGCCGCCGCGGATAAGTACGTCTTTAGTCTTCATGACTTCTTCAAGCTCGGCTCGCAGGCTGCCTTTGCCTTGAATGTATAAGGCACTGTAGATCGCTTCGTGGGAAATACGCATGCTTTCATCATCGCTGAAAGCATGCTCAAGCCATGCACTAATGCGCCCAGGTGACCACCTGCGGGCAAGGCAATCGACTACTACACCCCGAAGCGTTGGGCTTTCATCGAGCTTGCGTAGTTTTGG
>NZ_KV788507.1:0-77899 GCF_001807295.1 Corynebacterium sp. HMSC06C06 | reverse complement strand
CTCCGTGTCCAAAAAGCCCATGGACATAACAGAAGATAACTAGCAACCAGCTAGCGGTCTTCTTCAGGATGTATTTGAACATCGGGTGGGTTCCGTTCGCAGAGACGACAGTTGAGAGTTGCGTCTTTGAGTCCCTCGGCACATACGTGAGAGAAATGTGACTTGGCTATCAATTTCGCTGAAGTTGATACTAGGAAATTGGAAAAGGGTTGGCCGCCTATTTGTTCAAATTTTTAAAGTTTGGGGGTGAAACTTATTAGCCCCGGATTGTATTTATTTCGGGTCTTTATATAAGCCGTTACTTTGCTTGGGTGCCCACGTTTTCCGTGACATACAGGCATATTGTCTAAAAGATATGCTCTATTTTAGGGTCAAACTATGCGCAAAATATGCAGATTCTTGGCAGGTAAAAAGTGGGGGTAGCTCAAGGGCAGGTTGCTAGCTGGGTAGCCAGCGCGTCATGTTCGGCCTGTGTTACCCACAGCCCGTAGGTAGCTTTGACTTCAATGATTTTTTGCGCGTAGGTGCAGCGGTATTCCTTGCTTGGTGGAAGCCAAGTGGCTGCGTCGCCTGCGGATTTCTGCTGGTTAAGTGGGCCGTCGACCGCGAGGAGGTTGCGCGGGTCGTTGGCAAAGTCGCGGCGCTTTTCCGGTGACCATTCTTGGGCGCCTTTTTGCCAGGCGTCGGCAAGCGGCACGATGTGATCAATCTGTACCAACTCGGAGGTGCCTTGCCCGCGCTGGAATCTGATCTCCATGCCGGAGTAGGGATCGTGCAGCGTACCTGTCAGGACCACGCAGTCATGAGTGTTTTCTTTGAGCGTGATATCCACGAGGTCACGGCGCAGAATGTCGTTTCGCGTATCGCAGCCGTTGTGGCCAAATTCCACGGTGACATCGTCAGACCATGCCTGCCCGAACTGCTTACGTTCGTAGCCAGTCTTTGGCGCGCGGCCCTTAACCGGCAGGGCGGTGAGCTGTTCTAATGCTGGATTTGGTGCAGGTGCCGCAGGGGGTTCGGGTGCTGCCGGAGCTGCGTCTGAAGCTGTTGCTGGAGCCGGTGCCGTGGGGCTGTTGGGCGCATTGTCCGGACTGCCGTTTGCAGTGGTTGTGGGCGCAGTCGCTGAGGTGGACGAAGTCGGGGTGTCGAGAGTTGCGCCAAAGATGACGAGAGCTGCGACGATGAGGTTGAGGAAGCCGACTATGTAGTACGGGCGAAAAGGGGAGCGGGCTGCCATGATGGTGATGATTTTAGCGGCTAGACTGGCGCCGGTAATGAGTATCGATAAGTTCTTTGATGAATACACGCAACAGCGCGGGATTGTCCGTAGTGCGCCTGTGGTTCCGGCGAGTGCATGCGAGATTTATGCAGAAGTAGAGCCCGAAGGTCCCGCCGGGGATGGCGTGCGTCGGGGCCAATCACGCGTGGAACTAAAGCGTGCTGAAGAGCTAGTTTCCCAGCTCTTGGGTGATTTCTAGCCGCATTCTCGCCACCGTGATTTACGGGCAGCATCCACACACGCCGTCAAAAGATGATGGTTTCCTCATGATTTTGTGGCATGCTGTATCTCTGACTTTCTGATACGAAACAATTCTGGCCGCACTCGCATAGGAGCAGCAACCACAGTGAGCATCACCCCGCGTACCGAAACTACGTCCATTACCCAGCCGCTTTCCACAGGCAAACGCTTGGTCAACCGCCTAGACGCCGAACCCTTCGCGCTGTCATTTTCAGGACAGGGCTATGCCTGGCTTCCCAATCTGCAGGCATCTATCGCCGCAGGCGCAGGCACCCGCCTTGCCGGGCACCTGAAGCAGGCGGAAGAGATCCTCGAGCCACTCGCAGACGATCTCGCCGCCGCCTTCCCACACGGCTTTGCTCCGCTCGAGTGGGCAGCACCAGCGAACTCGCTGCGCATTAACCTGGCGGATTCTGCTATCTCTACGCCGGGCATCGTCACCGCCCAGGTTGGTGTGCTTGAAGCGCTTGCTGCCCAGGGGCTCGATGTCTCGCAGGCGGTCGCGGCCATTGGACATTCCCAGGGCACCTTGAGCACGTTTGTTGCTACCGGCCGCGCCGCAGCCGGCGAGGTCATCGCCTTGGCGCAGCTCATCGGTGCCGCTATCACGCGTACAGCCCGCACTCACGGTTTGGTCCGCAACGCTGAGGGTTCTCCTATGGTGGCAGTCTCCGGTGCCACTCAAGAGCAGATTGAAAAGGCCGGCGGTCGCATCGGCCTGCGCAATGGCCGCGACAAGTTCATCATCGTCGGTACCCCGGCGGAGGTAACCGCAGTTCAGGGCCGCCTCGAAGCGGAGGCCTCCAAGGACGCCAAGCTCGTCGAATCCAAGCAGCGCGGCGGCGCCCCGTTCGCACCTCGCTTTAGCCAGCTCGACATCCAGGCTGCCTACCACCACCCGGCAATGGAAGAGGCCGTTGCGCAGGTCATCGAGTGGGGCAAAACCGTAGGTCTTGACCCCGTGCTCGTGGAAGAAGGCGCCCGCGCCGTCCTCACCGACATCGTCGATTGGCCAGCCCGCGTCACCGAGGCCATCGAGGCAGGCGCCCGCTGGATCTTCGAGTGCGGCCCTGATGGCGGCGTCGAGCCGCTGACCCGAGACATCGTCGCAGGACGAGGAATCGGCACCTTGGTGGTGTGCGGTTCACACGGGCAGTCGCAGCTTTTCGACGCCGGCCAGGCACCCGCCCTGCCCATGTCCTGGGAGTGCTTCCGCCCGACCCTGCGCGCAGGTCGCCTTTCCACCAAGTTCACCGAGGCAACCGGCTACTCGCCAGTCATGCTGCCCGGCATGACCCCTTCCACCGTCGACCCAGAAATCGTGGCTGCAGCAGCCAACGCTGGTCACTGGGCGGAGCTCGCAGGCGGTGGCCAGACCACCAACGCTTTGCTGGCGCGCAACTTGGAAAAGCTAGAGGAACTCCTCGAGCCAGGCGTGAACGCACAGTTCAACGCCATGTATCTCTCCGCATCGCAGTGGCGCCGCCAGATCGCTGGCGAGCGCGCCCTCCCCAAGGCACGCGCAAACGGTGCGCCTATCAACGGCGTGGTTGTCTCTGCTGGTATCCCACCGCTCGATGAGGCAGTGGAACTCGTAGAGTCCCTGCACGCGGACAACTTCCCGTGGGTCGCATTCAAGCCAGGCACCATCAAGCAGATCGACCAAGTACTGCGCATCGCCGAGCAGGTCCCAGGACTTATCATCATGCAGGTCGAAGGCGGTCACGCCGGTGGCCACCACTCGTGGGAGGACCTCGACGAGCTGCTCGCTGCCACCTATGGCCGCATCCGCGAGCACGACAACGTGGTGCTGGCCGTCGGCGGCGGTATCGGCACCCCAGCCCGTGGTGTTCAGTACTTGCTGGGCACCTGGGCACACAAGCAGGGGCTGCCGGATGCGCCTGTCGACGCCATCATGGTGGGCACCGCCGCCATGGCGACCAAGGAATCCACCGCTTCCGAATCCGTGAAGCGCGCACTCGTGGCCGCGCAGCCGACTGTCCAGAACGACGGCTGGGCCGGCGTGGGCGCTGCAGCCCAGGACTTCGGCGGCTCCGTGACCTCCGGACTGTCCCAGCTGGGCGCGGACATCCACGAGATCGACAACTCCTTCGCACGCGCCGGGCGCCTGCTCGACGAGGTCGCGGGCGACACTGAGGCCGTGGCCGCACGTCGTGACGAGATCATCGAGGCCATCGGCAAGACCTGCAAGCCTTACTTCGGTGACCTTGACTCTATAACCTACGCGCAGTGGCTCGAGCGCTACCTTGAACTTTCCTACATGGGGCAGTGGGTCGACGACTCCTGGTTCCAGCGCTTCGTCGCAATGGTGGAGCGCACCGAAGCCCGCCTCAACCCGGCGGACCACGGCGAGATCGAACTTCAGGTCACCGCAGAGCGCGAGAACCCGGAGCAGGCAGTCATGCAGCTGCGCGAGCTCTTGGGCAGCGCCGCCGTCGACCAGCTCGTCCACCCAGGCGACGCCGCGTGGTTCCTGCAGCTGCTCAACCAGAAGGGCAAGCCCGCCAACTTCGTCCCCGTCATCGACGCGGAGGTCCGCCGTCTGTGGCGCCAGGACTCCCTGTGGCAGGCCCACGACGAGCGCTACGATGCCGACCAAGTCTGCATCATCCCAGGCACCACCGCAGTCGGCGGCATTGAGCGCGTTGACGAGCCGGTGGCTGAGCTGCTTGCCCGCTTCGAGCAGGCTGCAACAGATGAGTTGACCCAGGCCGGTGTACAAGACAAACCAGAGCACTCGGACTTCGACAAAATCCTCAAGGCACCAATGGTCAATTGGGCAGGCCGCGAGCAGCTTAACCCTCTTCGCCTCGTGCTTGGCACCGGCCAGTTCCTGGCGGAGTCGATCGAGAGCAAAGATAACGGCTCCCGCTTTGAGAAGCTTGCCGAAGGCGAGTACTGGCTGAGCGTCCCGCTCAGGGGCGCGATTGCAGGCGCACAGCTGCGCCTGCGCATCACCCCACCGCAGATTCCGGGCGCCTCGCCGCTTATCACCGAGGCCGATGCCGCTGAGTCCATGCGCGAGCTGGCTCGCGTCGCTGCCGGCGGCACCCTGCCGGAGGTAACCGGTGGCACCGCCATCTGGTCCGGCGAGCTCAGCGCCGCGGATTCCGCAGACTATGAAAACGTCACCGCGGGCTATGCGCCTGCCGACGCCCTTTCCGCAGACGTTGCCGAGGGCGCACACGTGGCCCCAGACGTCCTCGTGGGCAAGGCCTGGCCAGCCGTGTTCGCGGTCATCGCCAATGCAGTTACCGAAGACGGAACCAACGTCGTTGAAGGCCTGCTCAACCTGGTTCACTTGGAGCACAACCTCGAACTCAAGTCCGCCCTGCCGCGCGAGGCGAAGCTGCGCATCACCGCCACCGCGGGCGAGGTCCGCGACACCCCAGTCGGCCGCGTCGTCGACGTCGCAGTAGATATTGAGACGGCCACCGATGGTGCTTCCACAGCTGGTGCAGACACCGCAGGCACCCCGGTTGCACGCCTCTTCGAGCGCTTCGCCATCCAGGGTCGTCGCGGCGAGCAGGAACTCGGCGCAGCGGACTCCGTCGCAGGTGCAGCGTCCACCACCAAGGAAAAGCCGCACAGCTTCCGCCACGAAATGACCGTGACCGCCCCGCAATCGATGCACCCATTCGCCGTGGTCACGGGCGACCGCAACCCCATCCACGTTGCCGATCTCGCCGCCCAGCTGGCTGGATTGAAGGACGGCGTCATCGTCCATGGCATGTGGACCTCCGCGCTGGCGCAGCTGGCCGTCGCTTTCGACGGCGCTGCAGTCCGTGAGTGGAGCGCCACCATGCAGGCGCCTGTCCTGCCCGGCGCGCAGGTCACCTTCGTGGTCGAGCGCGTGGGCCTGGACACCCGTCCAGGCTTCGGCGAGGTCCGAGCCGTCACCGCTTCCGTCGACGGCGTTCCGGTCCTTGAGGCTCGCGCGACTGTCGCTGACAAGCTGACCTTCTACGGCTTCCCCGGCCAGGGCATCCAGTCGCAGGGGATGGGCATGGACGCCTTCGCGGCGTCGTCAAGCGCCCGCTCCGTATGGGAACGCGCGGACAAGCACACCCGCTCCAAGTTGGGATTCTCCATCCTGGAGATCGTGCGCAACAATCCGCAGTCCGTCACTGTGCGCGGCGAGGAGTTCACGCACCCAGACGGCGCTCTTTTCCTGACCCAGTTCACGCAGGTAGCCATGGCTACCCTGGGCTGCGCGCAGATCGCCGAGATGCAGGAGGCCGGCGTCCTTGACTCCGGCGCCTACTTTGCGGGCCACTCCGTGGGCGAGTACAACGCCCTCGCCGCCTACGCGCAGGTGCTCTCCCTCGAAGCAGTCGTAGAGATCGTCTACGCCCGTGGCCTGACCATGCACCGCCTGGTCGAGCGCGACGCCGAGGGCAACTCCAACTATGGACTGGCGGCACTGCGTCCGAACAAGATCGGCGTCTCCGCCAAGGACGTGTTCCCGTACGTTGCTGAGATTTCCGCGCAGACCGGCGAGTTCCTGGAGATCGTCAACTACAACATTGCAGGCGTCCAGTACGCCGTCGCCGGTACTCGCGCGGGGCTTAACGCCCTGCGTGCCGACGCCGAGCGCCGCGCGCCGGGGGCGCGTGCCTTCATCCAGATCCCGGGCATCGACGTGCCGTTCCACTCCTCTCATCTGCTGGACGGCGTGCCTGCCTTCCGCGAGCACCTCGATTCCCTCATTCCGGCGGACATCGACCTGGATATCCTCGTGGGCCACTACGTGCCGAACCTGGTTGCGCGTCCATTTGAGCTCACTGAAGAGTTCGTGCAGGCCATTGACTCCGTGGTGGACTCTGATCCCGTCAAGGCCATCCTGTCTGACTTCGCGGGCGCCCTTGAGAACCCGGTTCAGTTGGGCCGCACCCTGCTCATTGAGCTTTTGGCCTGGCAGTTCGCTTCACCTGTCCGATGGATCGAAACCCAGGATCTCCTGCTTAGCGAGCCGGGCGCCATCGGCGGCGCCGGCACCCCGGGCCTGGGCGTGGAGCGCTTTGTCGAGGTGGGCGTGGGTTCCTCGCCAACGCTGGCGAACATGCTGGGCCAGACCCTGCGCCTGCCGCAGTATGCAGGCCACGGCATCGAGGTGCTCAACATCGAGCGCGACCGCGGCGTTGTCTTCGCTGAGGATGCCATCGCTCGCCCGGAGCCGGAGCAGACTGCGGCGGCGGATGCAGCGGCTGAATCTGGTGCCGAGGATGGCGCCGAATCTGGCGCTACCGCAGCAAGCCTGGTCCCTGAGACCCCGGCAGCAGCGGAGACCGCGACCCTCGTGGCTCCGGTTCCGGCACCTGCTGCGGGTGGGGAGACCCCAGCGGATAAGCCGCTGAGCGCGCAGTTCGCCACCGAAATGCTCGTGGCGGTGTGGACCAAGGTCCGCCTGGATCAGATGGGTCCTGCCGATACCATCGAACTGCTCGTCGAGGGCGTGTCCTCCCGCCGCAACCAGCTCCTGCTGGATCTGGGTGTGGAGTTCGGATTGGGCGCTATCGATGGCGCGGCCGATGCTGCGCTGTCGGAACTCAAGGAGACTGTCGCAGGCATGGCCAAGGGCTATAAGACCTTTGGCCCGGTCCTGGGTGGGCAGGTCGCTGATGCGCTGCGCCGCCTTACTGGACCTGCCGGAAAGAAGCCTGGCTACGTGGCTGAGCGCGTCACCGGCGCCTGGGGCTTGGGCGAAGGCTGGGCAGATCGCGTCATCGCTGAGCTTGTCCTCGGCACTCGCGAGGGCGCGTCCCTGCGTGGCGGCGACCTGGCCACGCTCGGCACGGGCGCTGCGAATGTCAAGGAGCTGGATGCGCTAATCGACGCCGCCGTGACCGTCGCCGGACAGCGCGAGGGGATTAGCATCGCGATGCCTTCCGCGGGTGGTGCTGCGGGCGGTGGGGTAGTGGACTCCGCTGCTTTGGATGCCTACACCGCGGAAATGACCGATACCCTTGCGGAGACCGCCCGCACCTTGCTGTCCAAGCTGGGAGTTGCGGCGCCTGCCACCGAGTTTTCGGAAGTAGATGAGAACGCCGCACTGGCGGAGCTAGTCTCCCGTGAGCTGGGCTCCGATTGGGCTAAGCAGGTCGCGCCGTCCTTCGATGCGGATAAGGCAGTGCTTCTCGACGACCGCTGGGCTTCTGCCCGCGAGGATCTTGCGCGTGTTGCCGCGGGCGAGCTCAATGCTGCGGACGTCGATGTTCTGGGCGCTGGCGAAGCCGTGGCGCGGCTGGCGGAGCACTTTGGACTGCCGGATCACGCGCAGGAAGCGCGTGTGGATGCCGCTAGCTTGACCATGAGCAACGACGTTGCCGTGGTTACTGGTGGCTCCCCGAACTCGATTGCGGCCGCTGTCATCGGCGAGCTGCTCAACGAGGGCGCCACCGTGGTGGCAACCACCTCGCGCCTAAACCATGACCGCGTGGAGTTCTACAAGGAGCTCTACCGCACGCACGCCGCTGGTTCCGCCGCGTTGTGGGTGGTCCCTGCGAACTTGAGCTCCTTTAAAGATCTCGACGCCTTGGTGGAGTGGATTGCTAACGAGCAGACAGCCACAGTGGGCGGCAAGTCCAAGCTGGTCAAGCCGGCGCTGGTGCCGACCTTGCTCTTCCCGTTCGCTGCTCCGCGCGTGCAGGGCACGCTGGCCGACGCCGGCGCCCAAGCCGAGTCGCAGATGCGTCTGCTGCTGTGGTCGGTGGAGAAGCTCATCGCGGGCCTGTCTCAGCTGGGCGCGGATACCCACGTGGGCCAGCGCCTGCACGTGGTGCTGCCAGGTAGCCCGAACCGTGGCCGCTTCGGTGGCGACGGCGCCTATGGTGAGGCCAAGGCGGCACTCGACGCCCTGGTTACCCGCTGGAAGGCGGAGCCTGTCTGGGGCGAGCGTACCTCGCTGGTCCACGCCCACATTGGTTGGGTACGTGGCACTGGCCTGATGGGCGGAAACGACCCAATGGTCGAGCTCGTCGAGGCTAAGGGCGTGGAAACCTACTCCACCGAGGAAATGGCTATCAAGCTGGTCGACGGCGGCGCCAACTCCGACGTGCGTGAGCAGGCGGCCCAGGGCCCAGTCCCCCTTGACTTCACCGGCGGTCTGGGCGAGGCCGACCTCAACCTGCCTGAACTGGCCCGCGAGGCCGCACGGCGGGCGGAGCAAACAAGCGCATCCAATGGCGGCGTCATCCAGGCCCCGAAGACGGTGCAAGCACTGCCGAACCCGCTGTCCCCGTTGCAGTGGACCACGCCAGACTTCAGGGGCGTGACGCAGTCGCTCGATGACATGGTCGTCATCGTCGGCGCAGGTGAGCTCGGCCCGCTGGGTTCCTCGCGTACCCGCTTCGAGGTCGAGCTTACCGGCGAGCTTTCCGCTGCCGGCGTGCTTGAGTTGGCCTGGACCATGGGCCTCATCGAGTGGGATGCCCAGTCGGCCCAGTGGACCGTGCTGGAGACCGGCGAAGCCATTGCCGAGGAAGACGTCTACGAACAGTTCCATGACCAAGTGATGGCCAACATCGGGGTGCGCCGCTACCACGATGACTTCGGCCCGCACATGCCGATGGTGGACAACCTCGCTCCTGAATTGACCACCATCTACCTGGAGAAGCCGCTGACCTTCACCGTGGACGATGAAGCAACCGCCAAGTCCTTCGTAGAAGAAGTTGAGGGCGCTACGGCGCACTTCGATGGTGAGGAATGGCAGGTTACCCGCCCGGCCGGCTCGCCAGTGCGTGTGCCGCGCCGCGTGGCAATGTCGCGCTTCGTCGGCGGCCAGGTGCCGACCGGATTCGACCCGGCGGTCTATGGCATCCCGGCCGACATGATCGACAACCTCGACCGTGTGGCGCTGTGGAACATCGTGTGCACCGTGGAGGCATTCCTTTCGGCGGGCTTCAGCCCGGCAGAGCTGCTCGCGAGCGTTCACCCCGCACGCGTGTCCTCGACGCAGGGCACCGGCATGGGCGGCATGGCCTCCCTGCGCTCGCTCTACGTGGATAAGCTGCTGGCGCAGTCGCGCCCGAACGACATTCTGCAGGAAGCCCTGCCGAATGTGGTGGCAGCGCACGTGATGCAGTCCTACGTGGGCGGCTACGGCCAGATGGTCCACCCGGTTGCAGCCTGCGCTACCGCTGCGGTCTCCGTGGAGGAAGCGATGGATAAGCTGCGCCTGCACAAGGCAGACTTCGTGGTCGCTGGTGGTGTCGATGACCTTTCTATTGAGGGCATCACCGGCTTCGGAGACATGGCGGCTACAGCGGATTCCGCAGAGATGGAAGCCAAGGGCATCGACCACAAGTACTTCTCCCGCGCCAACGACAGGCGCCGCGGAGGCTTCATCGAGTCTGAAGGTGGCGGCACCCTGCTGCTGGCCCGTGGCTCATTCGCCGCGGAGCAGGGACTGCCGGTTCTGGGCGTGGTGGCCTTCGCGGAGTCCTTCGCGGACGGCGCTCACACCTCCATCCCCGCGCCGGGATTGGGCGCGCTGTCTGCTGCCCGTGGCGGCGTGGATTCCCGCTTGGCGCAGGCCCTGCGTGCGCATGGCGTCACGCCGGATGAGGCGTCCATCATCTCCAAGCACGACACCTCGACTAATGCGAATGACCCGAACGAGTCGGATCTGCACGAGCGCATTGCTGCCGCGATGGGACGCCACAACGGCAACCCGATGTACGTGATTTCGCAGAAGACCCTGACTGGCCACGCCAAGGGCGGTGCCGCCGCGTTCCAGATGGTTGGCCTGACGCAGGTCCTGCGTGAGGGCATCCTGCCGCCGAATCGTTCCCTGGATTGCGTGGACCCAGTGCTGGCTAAGCATGAGCACCTGGTTTGGCTACGCCATCAGCTGGACCTGCGCGGTCGTGACGAGTACGCACCGAAGGCAGGCCTGGTTACCTCGCTGGGCTTCGGTCACGTGTCTGCGCTAGTGGCAATCGTGCACCCAGGCGCATTCCTGGCTGCACTGGCTAAGGCACAGGATGCGGAGGCCGTTGCTCAGTGGCAGCAGCAGGCGCACGAGCGTGAGCGCGCCGGGCTGCGCCGCATCGAGTCTGCGATGCGCGGCGGGGCAGTTCTCTACGAGCGTCCGGTGGATCGCAACCTGGGCGGTACTGGTGACGCTGTGAAGGAACGTGAGGCCGCAGTGCTGCTTGACGACGCCGCTCGTCTGCGCGACGGAATCCTTGAAACCAGGCAGATGCAGAACTAATCAAGAAGGAAAAACGCCTTTAGGACATTCACGCCAGTCACCGAATCGGCGGAGAGGGCTTCCCAGAAATGGGGAGCCCTCCCTTTTGTGTATTTGTGGCTTTGTGTTGGGGGTTTGGGAAGCTGTAACGGGGGTAAAAACGGCGTCGAAAGTGCCAGCTTGCGCCACCTGAAACGATAAAGATGCAGGTCAGCGGTTTGAGTCCCTGTTGCAGGTGGGGCACTATGCAAGCATGAACTTCAACGTTAAAGCTTGCAAGATTGTGGGAACCGGGGTGGCTTTGGCCGCCGCGCTAGCAGTGACGGGATGCTCCTCCACCGGTGGTGCGCCGCGCGAAAACAGTGAGAACGAACTCGCCGGGGGAGTGGACACCGAGCGCATCGTCGTATCGATGATCTCCCACGGTGCCCCTGGCGATACCTACTGGGATCTCGTGCGCAAGGGCGCCGAGGACGCAGCCAAGAAGGACAACATCGAGTTGCGCTACTCTTCCGATCCGCAGGCCCCTAACCAGGCCAACCTCGTGCAGTCCGCCATTGACTCCGGCGTCGACGGCATCGCCGTCACCATGCCAAACGCCAGCGCCATCGGTCCTGTAGCCAAGAAGGCCGCCGACGCAGGAATCCCCACCGTCGGCCTTAACGCCGGCATGGATTCCTACCAGAAGTACGGCATGACCGCGTTCTTCGGCCAAGAGGAGAAGGTCGCCGGCACCAAGGCAGGCGAGCGCCTCAAAAAGGAAGGCGCCAAGCACACCCTGTGCGTCATCCACGAACAAGGCAACAAGTCCCAGGAGGATCGCTGCGCGGGTCTGCAAGACGGACAGGGCGGCAAGGTTGAGCTGCTCTACGTCAACGGTCAGGATCTCACTGCAGCACAGTCCACCCTGAACGCGAAGCTCGAGCAGGACAAATCCATTGATTGGGTCATGGCTCTCCAAGCGCCCGTCGCTATGCGCGCCGTCGACGCCATCGCTGACTCCGGCGCCAAGGCAAAGGTAGCCACCTTCGATACCAACGCTGAGCTTGTCGACGCCATCGCTTCCGGCGACGTCGCCTGGGCCGTGGACCAGCAGCCTTACATGCAGGGCTACATGGCTGTCGACGCCTTGTGGCTCGCACACCGCAACGGCTCCACCGTGGGCGGCGGCCGTCCCGTCTACACCGGCCCTTCCTTCGTCGACTCCACCAACGTCGACGTAATCTCAGAGTCCGCTAAGGCAGGCTTGCGATGACCGAGACGTCGCCAAGCATCGATGCGCGGCTAGCATCGCGGAGCCTAAGCGCCCGCATCATGCGCCGCCCCGAGCTAGCCAGTGTCCTTGGTGCCATCGTCATCTTTGCCCTGTTCATGATTGTCGCTCCATCGTTTCGTTCGATGGAGGCCTTCTCCACGGTGCTCTACGCCAGCTCCACCCTGGGCATCGTAGCCTTGGCCGTGGGCCTGCTCATGATTGGCAACGAGTTCGACTTATCCTCCGGCGTCGCCGTGACTACCTCTGCACTCGTGGCCACCATGCTCAACTACAACCTGCACCTCAACTCCTGGGTTGGAGCGGCCCTCGCCCTCGTGACGGCCCTGACCATTGGTGCCATCAACGGCCTGCTTGTCGTGCGTACGAAGATCGACTCCTTCCTCATCACCCTTGCCGCATTCCTCATGCTGCAGGGGCTGAACCTGGCCGTGACCAAGCTCGTTACCGGCCAGGTGGCCACGCCATCCATCTCGGACATGCAGGGCTTTGCTGCCGCACGCGCCATCTTCGCTGGCACTATTCACCTCGGCTCGCTGAGCATCCGTGCCACCGTGTTGTGGTGGATCTTGTTCGTCGCTGTGGCCTCCTTCGTCCTCTACAAGACCCGCTTCGGTAACTGGATCTTCGCCGTCGGTGGTGACGAGGACGCCGCCCGCGCCGTCGGTGTTCCTGTGCGCCGCGTCAAGGTCATCCTGTTCATGGTCGTCGGTTTCGCCGCCTGGTTCGTGGGCATGCACACGCTTTTTGCCTTCGACTCCATCCAGGCGGGCCAGGGCATTGGCAACGAGTTCCTCTATATCATCGCGGCGGTTATCGGTGGCTGCTCGATGACGGGCGGCCGCGGCACTGCCGTAGGCACGGCCATCGGTGCAGTCATATTCGGCATGACCAACCAGGGCATCGTTTACGCGGGGTGGAACCCCGACTGGTTCAAGTTCTTCCTCGGCGCCATGCTGCTGTTTGCGGTTCTTACCAACACGTCTGTGGCCAACTTCAACAAGCGGAAATAGGAGGCAGTGATGACTGAGAATGCACACAGCATCGAGCTGCACGATATTCAGCAATCCTTCGGTAATTTCCATGCCCTGCGTGGTGTCAACATGACGCTGCGCCCGGGCACTGTCACCTGCGTCCTTGGCGACAACGGTGCAGGCAAGTCCACGCTCATCAAAATCCTGTCGGGTCTCAACACGCCCACCTCGGGCGAGCTGCTTGTCGACGCCGCCCCTACCACCTTTTCCAGCCCCCGCGACGCCCTCGATGCGGGCATCGCTACCGTGTACCAGGATCTCGCGCTGGTGCCGCAGCTTTCCGTGTGGCGCAACTTCTTCTTAGGCCAGGAACTCGCAGGTCCTTTCGGCCTGTTGAAGGAAAAGGAGATGCGCACCATTGCCCGCGAGCAGCTGCAAGAAATGGGCGTAGACCTAGCCGACATCGACGTGCAGCTGGAAGCGCTCTCCGGCGGCCAGCGCCAAGTGGTGGCCATCGCGCGCGCCATCTACTTCGGTGCGCGCTACATCGTGCTGGATGAGCCCACGGCGGCGCTTGGCGTTAAGCAGTCCGGCATGGTGCTGCGCTTTATCGATGCCGCTCGTGAACGCGGCATGGGAGTGGTGCTGATTACCCACAACCCGCAGCACGCGTTCTTGGTGGGGGACCGCTTCGTGGTACTTAACATGGGCGAAGTGGTTCTCAACGCTTCGAAGGCGGAAGTAAGCGTCGAAGATCTGACCCAGTGGATGGCTGGTGGCGGAGAACTCGAAATGCTCAAGACTGAGCTCGCGAGTTAGAGTGAGAGGCTATGAACGCCGCTACCTTCGCCGTGGGAACTGACCTTGTTTGTATCTCGGAGTTTGCCCAGCAGCTCAGCGTTCCGGGCACTCGT
Source organism: Corynebacterium sp. HMSC06C06 (assembly GCF_001807295.1). NCBI lineage: Bacteria > Bacillati > Actinomycetota > Actinomycetes > Mycobacteriales > Corynebacteriaceae > Corynebacterium > Corynebacterium sp. HMSC06C06. The sequence goes on along the minus strand of NZ_KV788507.1, from coordinate 64,005 downwards.
TTCGAGGCGGTATTCAGTGCCACGGAGCTGCGCGTGGCTACGCGCAAAGGCGACTCCGCGCGCCGCGCCGAGCACCTCGCCGGGCGGTGGGCGGCGAAGGAAGCTTTTATTAAGGCATGGTCGCAGGCGCTTTATGGCCGCCCGCCGGTGGTGGCAGAAAACGACGTCGACTGGCAAGAAATCGAGGTTCAGCCGGACGCCTGGGGGAGAGTCGCACTGGTCCTGCGCGGCCACATCAAAGAGAGCGTGGCTGCAAGTCTCGGGGATATACGAACGAGCCTGAGCATCAGCCACGACGGAGACTACGCCACCGCTACCGTGCTGCTCACGGTTCCTAACCTTTAGCTAGTGGCTACGGAGAACAAGTACGCAATAAGCATACGTTTGATTTCGCCCACGACGTCGTCAAAGTTCTCTGGCTCGCCAGATGCTGCGTAGTTGAGCATCGAGACCACCGTGTGTACGAGGAATCCGGCCAGCTCCACGCGCTCGTCATAGGTCATACGCTGGGCCAGCGGCTCCAGGATTTCCGCCACGGGCTTGAGCAGCTGCAGCTCCGTATCTGCGGCCGTGGCGCGTGTGGCCGGAGTGGACTGCACCGCATGCCACCCCGCACGGCGGGAGGGGTCTTCGCGCCACATGCGGGCGAGGTGGTCGATGAACTCATCAAGGAAGTCCGGCCACTGCAGGGCCGGGACGTGCTCAGAAAAGCGCTGAATCTCCTCCAGATTCTCGCCGGTATCCTGGCGGTCCAACTCGCAGATCAGCACGTACTTGTTGGCAAAGAATTGGTACAGCGTGCCGATAGGCACTTCCGCGCGGCGCGAGACTTCGTCGAAGGTGAAGGACTCGAAGCCAACGTCGACAAGCACGCTTCGCGCAGCCTTGAGGATCCTGTTGTATCTCTCGCGGCTGCGTGCCTGGGCCGGGCGCCGGCGTGGAACCAGCAGCTCGGTATCGTGCTTGATGCTCATCTGAATTGTTTAGGTGATTGTGTACGTGCCGAAGTTTAAGACAGCCCCTTCATCACACGGGCGACGTGACCTGTAGCCTTCACGTTGTACATGGCCTGACCGATGGTGCCATCTGGCTCAACGAGGAAAGTTGAGCGAATAACGCCTTGTACCACCTTGCCGTAGTTCTTCTTCTCGCCGAACGCGCCGTATGCCGCGAGCGTTTCCTTCTCAGGGTCAGACAGAAGTGGGAAGTTCAGCTCGTGATCGGCGCGGAACTTAGCCAGGGCCTCTGGCTTATCAGGGGAGATGCCTACGACCGCGATGTCGAGACCATTGAGCTGCTCAAGGGAATCACGGAAGTCACACGCCTCTTTGGTGCAGCCTGGCGTGTTGGCGCGCGGGTAGAAATACACGAGCACGCGCTTTCCAGCGAAGTCGCTGAGGCTTACAGAATTGCCCTGATCGTCGCTCAAAGTGAAAGAGGGGGCAACGTCTCCGATTTCCAAACGCTTTGCTTCAGTCATGTCTTTAACCATACCGTGCCCTCGTGATGGTCTGGGCCATCCTAGGCGCAGGTGCCGGTATCCCCGCGTGCACGCATTGCGTCGATGCCTGTAGACTGGTCCCTTGACTGACTCGGTGGAAGCTGAGCCAAAAGGCCTATAAAGCGAAATTACGAATTCAGGAGTTACAACGTGGCACGCGATATTAATGACATTCAGCGCGACATCGAGCGCACCCGCCGCCAGCTGGCTAGCACCCTCGACGAGCTCGCTGACCGCAGCAAGCCAAAGAACTTGGTCGATGACGCAAAGGGCGCCGCAACCGAGAAGCTGCAGGATCGCAACGTTCAGATGGCACTCGCCGGCGTTGGCGCAGCTGTAGTCGGCCTCGTAGCACTAGCAGTCTTCCGCTCCAACCGTCGCAAGAACGACATCAAGGAGCTGCAGCGCCTGCTCGCTGAGCGCCGCTAATTCGACGCGGCATTTTTGCCCCCCGCCTTAGACGACCTTTGCCCCTGCCTCGCGCAGTTCGGCAAAGGTCTTTTTTGCGCGCTCTTCACTGACTGGAGAGCAGTAGCTCTCCAAGACGTTGACGGTGAAGCCTTCCCGTAACGCGTCGATCGCGGTGGCGCGCACACAGTGATCGGTGGCGATGCCAACGATGTCGAGCTCGCTTACCTCACGCTCGCGCAGCCACTCCGCCAGGGTTGCACCATCGTCGACGCACTCGGCCTCAAAACCGGAATAAGCTGCGGTGTAGGCACCTTTGTGGAAGAAGGTGTCGATGGGGGCGTCGGCAAGCGCGGCGTGCATGGCCGCGCCCTCCGTGTCAGCGACGCAGTGCACCGGCCACGTGTCCACGAAGTCCGGGTCTTCAGAGAAGTGCCCCTTGGGGTCGATGTGCCAGTCCTGCGTAGCAACAATGAAGTCATAATCCTGGGTGCGCACCAGCTTGGCGACGTCGCGCGCTACCTCGCTTCCACGATCCGTCGCGAGGGAGCCGCCAGGACAAAAGTCGTTTTGCACGTCCACAATGACAAGAGTTCTGCTCATGCGGGCAATCATAGTCATCCGTAAGCTGGGCGGAGATGAAAACACCAATCCCATTTTATTTGCAGGAAATCCTCGACAGTGTCCGTGATAAGGACGGTGGAAAGGTAGCTGACTACATCCCAGAGCTCGCGGCTGCGGAACCGGAGTACCTGGGCGCCGCGCTGTGCACCACCACGGGCCACGTGTATTCGGCGGGTGACGCGGACGTCGAGTTCACCATGCAGTCTTTGTCCAAGCCTTTTGTCTACGCCTTGGCGCTGCAGGAACTGGGGTTGGGCGCAGTGCGTGAAATCGTCGGAATGGAGCCTTCCGGCGAAGCGTTCAACGAGCTCTCCCTCAACCGCGATGACCACCGTCCGGTCAACCCAATGATCAATGCTGGTGCAATTGCGGTTACCCAGCTCATCAATGGCGTTGACTCCGGGGTTGAGGAACGCGTGGAGCGCATCCTTACCTATATGTCGCGCCTGGCGGGACGCGAGCTGGAGATCGATGAGAGCGTGTTCGGCTCGGAGCTAGACCACGCGGATCGCAATCTCGCTTTGGCGCACATGTTGCGCAACTACGACATTATTAAGGACGAAGCGCACGACGCCGTGCTTACTTATACCAAGCAGTGCGCTATTCGGGTGACGGTGAAGGACCTGGCGGTGATGTCGGCGACCTTGGCTAATGGTGGCTGCCAGCCAGTAACGAATGACAAGATCCTGGACGCCGATGTCTGCCGACTGACTCTGGCGCTGATGAGCTCGGCCGGAATGTATGACGGCGCCGGCCGCTGGATGGCCGAGGTAGGTATTCCGGCGAAGTCCGGTGTGGCCGGCGGCTTGCTCGGAACGCTGCCGGGACAGCTGGGTGTTGCTACCTTCTCGCCGCGCCTGAATGAGGAAGGTAATTCTGTCCGCGGCGTGGAAGCTTTCAAGCTCTTGTCTAAGGACATGGGCTTGCACCTGATGTCAACGGAGGAGCGCTACGGTGTCCAGCCGATTCGCCACATTATCGACGATGGCGACGCCACGGTTATCTATCTCCAGGGTGTTCTCAACTTCAACGCGGCTGAGACGGTCCTGCACGAGTTGGAGCGCTATGACTTGAGCGCGGACAAGGTGGTCTTGGAGTTGTCCAACGTGACCGCGACGAACAAGATGGGTCGTAGGATGCTCAAGGAGGGGCTGCGCCGAATTCGCGAGTCGGGCTTTGACATCGAGCTGGTCGACCCAGACCAGGAGCTTGAGGACCTCAAGATGTCCGACGGCACCGAGGTACCTGTGGGCGACCCGGAGGACTACCAAATCGCGGGCGAGCAGATTTAGCACCTGCGTAGTTGCCAACGGGGCGTCGGAAAGCTACGCCGGCGCCCCCTTCGTTGTCAGTTATGCAGATCCTGGGGGCTCCCTCGCAAAACCAAAAGACTCGCAACCTCACTCTTGGGAATGAAGCTGCGAGACTTTCTATTGTGCGCCATCAGGGACTTGAACCCCGAACCCACTGATTCGGGGCCAACCCCCCTTCACTACCTAGAATTAGGTCAGGCTAAGCTGCCCGCATGACCGTCTCACATCAATCTCTAAGCAAACGGGGGTATTCCTCGCGTGATTTGCTCGACTCGTTCCGCACTGAGCTGCAGGCGGCGGGTCGAGCCCCGGGCACTATTTCACTGCGCGTTAGTCATGTTCGGCGAATGATTGAAACAGTCGGCAAGCCCGTCGACGAGGTCGAGCGCGGCGACCTGGTCGAGTGGCTCGCGGCAGGGCAGTGGGCGGGCGACGCCCGCGCGAGCGCTCGCGCATCGCTACGCGTGTTCTTCAAATGGTGCGAGCTTAACGGCTACGCCGCCAACGTCGCCGCCGAGCTGCCAACAGTCAGGCGGCCGCGCAGCGTTCCGAAGCCTATCCCCGATGCCCTTATCGTCGAATCGATGCAACGTTCCTACATCGACCCCCGGGCGCGCCTTGCAATCGAGATAATGGCGACGTGCGGGCTGCGACGCGACGAATGCTGCAGAGTCCACTCGCGCGACGTTGAGCCCGTGGGGCGCGGGTGGCAACTGCGAGTCGTTGGCAAGGGTGGGCACGTGCGCGTCGTGCCTTGCCCGCCGCTACTCGCGCAGCGCATTCGAGCGGCGAATGGTTATCTTTTCGTCGGCGATGTCGACGGCCACATTTCGGCGGGGTGGCTCGGCAAGCTAGTTAGTCGAGTGCTGCCGGTTGGCTTTACCCCTCACAAACTTCGCCACCGCTTCGGCACCGTAGTCAACGATGAAACGCGAGACATTCGCGCGGTTCAGGAATTACTCGGGCACGCGAGTCTAGCGACAACACAGGTCTACGTCGCGACGAATGCCGAGCGGCAGCGCATCGCAGCGCGCACCGCGTGGAACATCGCTAGTTAGGCGTAAACACATGTCATTTCGTGAGTCGATCGCCCATGCTTGACAGTGATAGTCCCGCCGATAGGTACATAGCGCCCGCCGTGCTCGCGTTCCCAGCGCTGATAAAAATTAGTTCCGGTGATAGTGTCGCGGTCGATAACGAATCGGCGCGACGTTTCCCACGGCTGCATCCATTCGTCGCTAACGTTTTCGGCGGCGATTGTGAATTTTCGCGGGGCTGTTTGCTGCGCGGCAAGTACGGCCTTCGCGCCGTTTACTTCCCAATCTTTGTACGCTTTGACGCCCCATTCATTTGTGATTTGTAGTGTGCCAGCCGAAGCCGCGTCGCCGGGCACTGGGAATTTTTTAATCATGGTTTCCTCGCCGAACGTGCCGCCCGTGTAGAACTCCACCCACAACGGGTTTTGCTCGAAATACAGTTCCCACCCTTCGACGGCGACCTGGTCGGCAGTAAACCTCGCGTCAACCCACGCGCCGTTCCGGTTGTAGTAAGACGGCCAGACTTGAGATAAGTCTGGTAGCCATATTGCGCGAGCAAGCGGGCGCGATTCGACAAGGGCGTTGTAGGCCTGCAGCACTGTAACGGCGATGCTTTGTTCCGGTTGAATGAACTTAGTTGCCGGGTCGACGGCGTCGATAATTTCCACATCGGGCAATCCGGTTTGAATGTCGATACTTGCTTGCAGTAGCTTGGCGGTCGCTGCGCGAGTGTTAAACGTCTTGCTTAGTTCGTAATTCCATGTTGTGGATTCGACCGAATGCAGGTCAAGTCGCACCTGGTCGCCGCCCACGGGTGCGACTTCGATGGTGTCGATACTGCCGCGAAACAGTAGCGTCGAGCCCTTCAAGACTCGCACGCGCGCGCCGAGTATGTGGCCACTGCCGTTAGTCATTTCGACGGCGGCAGCGTAGTCGACGATAAGGGTCGCCGACAGGCTGCGCTTTTTTGGATCCTCGAACAGTGAGTCGCGGCCCCACGTCAGTTTAAGTCCGTCGACGATGTCGCTCGGGGTGAACGGGTATTTCGTGCCGTTGATGTCGAGCCGGATAGATTGCGCAAACTTGTCTACCATGCTTGGCGCCTTTCGTAACGGTTGAGCACCTCGCGAATTTTCACGGCGGCATCGTCGGCGTCGAGTACCCCGTTAATCGTGACGTTGTAGACCGGCGCGGTCGGCGTGTTTGCGCTCGGCAGTTGCTTCGCGAGATTATCGACCCGGGCGGCGGTGATGTCCGGCGTTAGTGCGGCGGTGATGTCCGGCGATTGCGGCAGGAATTTAAACAGTGAACCGGCCGCGAGTTGCATCGTCATTTCGGGCCCGTCGCCGGAAAATGACAGTGCATCGCCGACAGCGCGGGCAACGTCCATCGCCCAATCCCACGCATCGCGCAGCCACCCGATCAGGTCGGCGACGGCGTCGATAACGGATTTAATCCAATCCCACACATTCGACACCCAATCGGCGACGGCCCCGAAGGCATCGGCAGCGATTTCGCCTGCGCGGTGCACGATGTCGCGAAATGTTTCCGAATGCTGGTAAGCGGTTACGATGCCCGCGGCGGCAAGTCCTAGCACGGTGATAAATGCGCCGATAGGATTCGCACTAATGACAGTGTTCAGCGCGCCGAATGCGATTTTTCCCGCTTCGACGGCCTTAATGCCCACGGAGATACCCTGCAGCGCGCCGGTGAACGTGATAATCGCGGCACCGGCAATTTTGAATAGCTCGGGGTGCTTGCCAATTTCACCCGCGAGAGCGCCGAGTAACCTCGCGCCTTCGGTCACAATTGGCAGTAGTTGCTCGCCAAGGGCGGCCTTCGCGTTTTGCCACTCGGCGTTTGCGCGTTGTTGTTGTCCTGCGACCGTTTCGGACTCGCGCGAGAACGTGCCGAGCGCGTTCGATGACTGGTCAAAAAGTAGTTTTAGGGTCGCTTGTGTCTCGGCCTGCTTCGCCGCTTCGCCCTCAAGGCCAGACAGTCCCTGGGCGGCAAGCTCGGCGTCGATTGCAGCTTGATTAATCGATACCGCGTAACGCTCGATAGGGTCGCGCTCGCCGCGCAGCAGCGATGATAGGGCATCGACGGCTTCGGAGGTGGTGCCGCCGTACATTGCCGCGAGGTCAGCGCCGAGCGAGATTAGCTGGTCGGTTTGCCCGGCGACCTCATCCATCGGGATACCCATATTCTGCAGCTGCGAGCCCATAATCGAAGCCATATTCGCATATTCGCTCGTGGCAAGGCCCACGCCCTGGGCGGCCTGCTCGGCAGTCGCCATGACCTTGTCGGCTTGCTCGCCGAATACGGAATTAACTGCGCCCACGGACTGTTCCATAGCCGAAGCCGCATCGACGGTTTGCTTCGCGAAGGCTACATAAGCGCCACCGGCGACGGTCGCGGTCGCGGCGGCCTTATCGACGACGCCGCCGATTTTTGACAGCTTCGACTCGAAGCCGCCGACTTGCTTTTCAGCTTCGGAGAATCCGGCAGCGGCCTTAGCCGCGTCGGCGATGATGCGCACCGACAACACTGGAGATTTACCGGCCATTGTCCCACCCTTCCATAATGTCGATCATGGTCGTGAAAATGTCATCGTCGAGGTCGAGCAAGGCGGCCGGGTGCAAGCCGAGTCGCATCGCGATAGCAATCGACGAGCGAGTGCGCGACCCTACTGGGTAGGGTTTTCGACATCGTCGATAACCTCCATGTCATCGACAAGGTCGGCGAAGTCCTCCCACGTCTCGGGAATATTGTCGAGCTTCGCACGACGCGCGGCCTTATACACCTGCAGCGAGAGGTAGCTCGCCGGTGTCTCGGTCATTCGCGGCCACCCGCGCTTCGCGCCTTCGCGCTCGGCGGCGACGCGGTCGGCGTGGTACACGTTCACGGCCTGCGCTTCGCGCTCGGCGTCGATGTACTTGATTAGAAATTTCATTAGGTTACCCCATTCGTTGAGTTAGCGATTTTGTCGAGAATGTCGTCGAATTTTTTTTATATTCTTTAACCCACGTCGGCTCGGTTTCGCTCGCTGCGCGAGTGAGAAACAACGTCGGTTTGATGTTGCGGCGGTGCCAGCCCCAATGAATCGGATTCGCATACGGAACTTTTTTCTTGCCACCACGGGCAATAGCCGCAGTTTGAGTGCCAGCGGCGCGAAGCGAGTCGCGCAGCAAGCCCGGTGTCGCCGATGTCATCGATGTGGGCGCGACGGGTACTAGCGTGCGCGCGCGAGAGATGACTGTATTCGCGACGGATTTATGCGCGTCCTTGATGTCATCCTTAAGGTCGAGCCCGGCCTGCTTCAAGGCTCGGCGAAGCTCGCGCGCACCGTCGACTCGCACGCCCGTCGACGGATACAGGTCGCCCATGTCTTACACCTTCGGCGCGAACTTCGGCAGGCCGGTGCACTGCCACGACACATCAGAGGTCGCGCGGGACTTCACATCGCCGCCGATACTTACCGGATCCATAGTGATGACGCCGGTAACCTTCGCGCCCTCGGCAGTGTTCGGCGTGTAGGTAAAAGCCACTTCCTTGCCCGCGTTTTGCCACGAATAGTCCACGATGCCGGACTTTGACAAGTCCTGCAGGAACGTCACGTCGAGGGTGGCGGAGTACTTCGAATCGCCCGCGCGGGACTCGCCGGACAGGACATGAAGTGGATCCTCGCGGTCGACGCTCGGAGTTACAGCGCACTTGGTGACCTGGGCGGCGAGGTCGAGTGCTGGCGTGCTTAGGGTGAGCGTGCCGGGGCCGACTACGTAAGACTTAATAGCCATGTTTTCATCCTTTACAGATAAAGCGTGTATGTGAAACGGATTGCAGGCAACTTGCCACCGCTCGGCGGCGTCGCTTGCTGGGCAGTGTCGATGTCGCGAATCGCGACGACAGAGTTAGCGACGGCGTCGAGTACATCGTCGAGCAACATCGATAAGTTATCGATGTCGGCGTCGCCGCCGAGGTCGCGGACAATGGCGAGGATTTCGCCGGTCACGCGCCCCGAACCGTCGAGGGTTAAATCGTCAATATTCGTCACCGTGACGAAACAGCCCGGGGCGGTGATGTTGCGAGCGTCAGTCGTGGCGGCGATTCCTGCGTCGGCGAGTAGCCCCGTCACGTGGTCGAGTGCTGCGCGAATCATGCGACTACCGGCTTTCGCCACGTTCCAATTTCGAGCAGCTGCGCGACCTCGGGGTCTTTTCGGGCAATGTAGACCGGCCCCATTTCGGTTACGGTGTCGACACCGCTCGGCGACTGCCGACGCCGGTCGATGCGAGCGATAAGCATCATCGTTCCGAGCCGCCACCGTTCAGGCCATTCGGCTATCGGCGCGCCCTTCCAGCCCTCGACAAGCTCGACCGTCGCATCGATGACTTCGCGCAGTGTTTCATCAGGGCGCGATGTTCCAAGGTGCGCGGCCATATCCTGCAGGGTAATTTCCGCCGCCATGATTACGCCCCGGCGTCGGCCTTCGCGCCGAACGGCACGGTAGTCAGGCCGCGAGGATCCTCAAGCAACGCGGCCCAATAGCCAAACAGCGCGTTGTCGCTGCCGCCGTGGGCGATGTCGAGAGCGTCGACGCGAATCGGGCTGCCGGGCAGCTCGCCGAATGCGAGCGAGTCGCGGTGATAGGCCACGACGTGACCGGCTGGCACTGCATCGTCGGCGATGAACTTCGCCGGGTCGATGTTGAACAGTGCAAGGTACTGCGGCTGGTCCATGAGGGTGATGTCGAACAGTTTGAACATGTCGTCAGTATTGACAAGGAACGTCGTAGCATCCTTGCGCAGCTTCTTCTTAATAATCTGGTTAGCCTTCGCGGCAGCGTGCAAGAGGGTGGGCTGCGACCCGGCTTCGGCGACCTTGTCACCTTCGGTCACGATAAATTCCACTGCGTGCACGTCGGTCTTTTCCTTGTAGGAATTAGCCATTTCGCGCAGGTAAGACTCGATGAACTCGGAGTCGGCGAAGTCGATGAACTTTCGGTCAATCTTGTGGCCGCCTGCGATGCGCTGCGCGTCGACCTCGACGGGCTCGGTCGTGATTTCGTTGGTCGGAATTTCTTGCAGGTTACCGGCGTAGTCGTCAACCTTCGGCGTTTCCTTCCAGCGCCAGCCGCGCAGCTTCATGCGGGTCAGTGAACGCTGCTTCATAGTAGGAACGATCAGTCGCTCGAACGGGGCGGCGGCGAAGAGCTCGCCGAGCCATTCCTCGTTCTGTACTGCAGGCTGCGCGGCCTGAGTGACCTCGGCGAGGGCGGCCGTAACGGTCACGCCGTTTACGGTGTCAGTGCCGTTAATCTTGCTCGCGATGATTTCGGAGACAGTGGTCAGCTTCATGGTTTCCTTTCGGGGGGGTGGCTGCCGTGAGACTGGTCGCAGCTAGGCGGGTGGTGAGTGTGTTTCGGCGGGCGGCGGCAGTGGTCTTTTTCTTCTTCTCGTCCTCGTCCTCCTTGTCCTGGTCGTCATCCTCGACGGGGGCTTCGGGGTCGCTCGGGGGGGGGTTCCTGCTCGTCCTCGTCGCGCTTTGCGAAGCTCGCGCCGGTCACTCGCGCATCGTCGAATGCCGGAACCGGAACAATGGCGACGGCGGTCAACTGGGCGGCGGTGAGCTTGCCGCCCGCGTGCTGCGCGTCGACAAGCTCGACAGACAGTGCATCGCGAATGCCCTCGACGATGTCGGTAATAGCGGCATCACCGTCAGGGGTCGCACCGATGCGGAACGACATAAAAAGTCCATCGTCTCGGACTTCGGCGGCGACGGCGCGACCGACCGGGGTGCCGCCCTGGTCGGAGTGGTCGCGATACAGCTTCACCCGGCCGATGTCATCGGGCAGGGTGACTGCATTCGCGTCGACGGTCAGGCGGCCCGCGCTAGTGCGGCCCGGCTTGCCGAACGGCAGCACTAGGCCGGTGAGCGTGCGCGAATCCGTTCCGGGGGCGGTCATGGTGTCGGCGGCGGCGGTCAAAAAATCGGGATTAATGAAGCGTGTCACCGGGGCGGCAGCCTTAAGATTCACTTTCTTTGTCCTTCGGGGTTGTGTCGAAGCGGGGTAGTGGTTTATCGGGCAGTATCCAACTTGCATAAGTTTCCAGCCACTTCGTCGCTTCGCGGGTGTTGAGAATTCGAGTTATCGCGGCAGAAACGGTGAGCACCGTCGCCACCCACGGGATTGAGGCCCACCCGAACTCGGCGGCGATGTGGGGCAGTAGGGGCAAGAAACTTATAGTCGCGGCGATAAACGTGCGTAGGGTCGCGCGCCAATGATTTCGCACGGGGCATTCCTTTAGTTGTGGTGGTCATAGTCAGGCAACCCCGCGGCGAGCCATACGCCGAACGCGAGCAACGCGAGCCCGCCCCCGGCAAGACCTGAAGAGAATCCGATAATCGAAGCAATAACAATCGTCATTTATTCGGAACCAATCTGTTGAGAGTCTGGGCGGCCCAGCAGTAGAGAATTACGGCAATTAATCCAGCGACAAACATCGTGAGTCCCTCCTAATTCGGCGTGCATCTATTCGGGTCGAGCGCTTCGGCAAGGATCGCCTTCGCGCGGTCGATGACTACGTCGAAGGGGAACCCCGGCCCGGGGTCGGTATGGTCGGATTCGTGCCACGCGCCGGATATGTCGGCGTGTCCACACACGCCCCACGCGCCGCGAGCGACGTCGGCGGCATCGCGGCGAATAAGGGGAATGCCGTATGCCTTCGAGTAGGCGGCGAGCACCTGGGCGAGGGTTTCGAGCTGCGCGGGGCGGGCGAGCCATTCGTCGCGAGTCATCGCGGCGCGGCCAGCGAGCGAGAAATGGAACGCGGCCCGGTTGCCGGTGTACATAGCCGCCCACGGGATATATTCGTCATCATTTTCGCGAGCGCTCGCGCCGTCGCGGTCTATGACAAGATGATATGAGCCAGCGGCGGCGGGCGATTGCTGGCGCCGTGCCATTGCGACGGCGTCGAGGTCTTGCCCCTCGAATGTGTGCACCGCGAGTAAGCGGCGTGTGCCTGCGATGCCGTCATCGTTAGCGGTGAGCAAGGTGTGAGTCGTTTTGTATGCGTTAGGCATGTCGCGCTCCTTCGGTTACGGGGGTAAGTTTCGCGCCCCCCTTATTCGGGCTGCCGGCCCCGGGGCCGGCATTTTGATTCGGGGCTAGGTTGGGGGTGGCTGCCGTGGGAATATCGTCGAGGATTCGCTCAGTGTCGAAGCGAATTTTTGCCCCGGCTGGATTCATGTCGGCAAGGTTGAGTCGCGCAGTGATTGCCGCGAGGGTCGGCGATAGACCAAACGCGATAAGCTCGGTCATTCGCGATGCCGAATTTTCATAGGACAACGACGTACCGCCCACGGTCGCGTCGATGAACGGGGCGGGCAAGTTTGCTAGTCGAGCAATGTCGACGGTCGCCGCATTGCGGCCAGCGATAAGTAGGTTTTCAGGTGCGAGTGAATGCTCGACTACCTCGACGCCGGGCGACGAATAGGACACGCCGTGGCGGCGGCCTTGGCGGGCCTGCACGTACCGGGCGATAAGCGCGTCGATTTCGTCATCGTTGAGAATCGCGTCGTTCGTTTGTCGCAGTTCGGTCAACGCTGCAGGGGCGTCGGCGACGCGAGCGCTCGCGCGGTTGAGCCGGTGAGCGTCGCGCAGTGCGTCGGCCCCGTGTTCCAAAATTCCCGCGTGAATGCCGGAAAACGTGCATACCTCGGCGGGGTCGGCGACCTCGCCGTCGACGATGACATCACCCTCGGCGCTGTAGTTCCACAGAGCAAGCGGAATGTGGATCGCGACCGTGGGCACGCCCTGGGCGTCGCGTTCGATAGCCCACGCGCTGCGACCGTAGAAAAACAAATCGTCGGCAGTCCAGAGCATTCGATAGAACTCGGTTTGTGGCTTGCCGGTCGAGGGCACGGTGCCAGCAATCCACGCCGGGGCGGTGCCCTCGACTGCAGTCAGCGGCACGCGGGCAATCGTAGTCACGACAAGATTACGCGCGCGAAGTAGCGCGGGAATTTGCATTGCGTAGTCGCGATTAATCGCCGAATCTTCAAGGTCGGGAAAATCGGCGATAGCAAGGTGCGCCGAGTTAGCCCACGGCGAGCCATACTGCGCGGCGGCGAATTGCTGCGGCAGCGACGTTAGGCGGCGAAGGCGGTCAATCAATCCCATGAGACCATCCCACCGCCGAGTGCCGACTCGCGCCGATTCGTCGAGCTAGCGCGAGCGGCGTCGCATCATCTCTAGTGCATGACTTGCAGCGGGGGCGTCGTTGTGAACACCCTTCAAGTGCACAGCTAGCAACTTCCACGCCGTCGCCGGTGTCGGCGCGACGGTGCGCCACTCGCAATAGTCGCACCCGATAACGTGACTGTAGAAACTTGAGTCGATGCGCGGCATCGCGCCCCCTTAACGGATAAACGGTTTAACGGACTTTTTCTGGGTTAACAGGCCATGCAGTGCCAGCGTCGCCGCTTCGAGGGCGGCTATCGAACCGGACGATTTTTGTCGTGACCATGTCCACGAATCGCCGAGCTTTCGGCGGTCGACAATCTGGAACGCGAGGTCGAGCGCCGGGTCGCTGCGAAACTTGATGCGCGGGTCGGCCATGCCCTCGCCGTCGACGTGCATAAGACGGTCGAACACTTCGGCGCTCGCCGTCGTGAGCTCGCGAGCCGTGGGTGATGTAGCTTTGAGCTTCTCGCGCTTCGCGTCGGCGAGTAGCGTCGACGAAGGCCCGATTTCGTCGATGACGATGAGCGAATCCGATAATTCTTGATAGTGCTTAAGCCGTTTCACGCCCCACGACGTGCCGGGTCGCACGTCGAGAATCTCGACGAATGGCACGCCGTCGACCATAGCGGCGGCGGCGATTGCCGTTTCTGTTCGGTCGATGTCGATAGCCGCGCCGAGTACGGCGTCAACATCGGCGGGCATCTCGGCGTCGGTCGCGGCCTGCGCGAGTACCCGCGCAGGAAACAGAGTTTCGCGCGCGCCGGTGCGAAGATTCCCGTAACCTCGCGCGAAGCCGGACGGGCCGAGCTGCGCGAGCGCCGACTCAAGTGCATCGCGGTCTATCGTTTGCCCGAACGCGGGGTGGCACTCGGCGACGATGTCGAGGTCAGTCGGATCCGCATCGAAGGGGATACCGTAGTCGAGCAAGAAAATCCCCGGGTCGCGTGAGTAGCCTTGGTCTACAAGGTTGTGGAACCACGTCGAGGTCGCCGAGCCCATTGTCGAGATGACAATCGTCTGCCGGTGCGCGCGGGTGGCCTGCGAAGGCGTAATGGCTTGCATGAGGTTAGCCGCTTCGACCTCGTCAAAACTCCATCCCTCGTCAATGATGTTGAGATCAGACTGTTCGCCATGCAGAGAATCCTCGTTCGGCGGGTGCGGTCGCACCTGCGAGCGAAGCGACGGAATTTTTAACGCTTCGCTGCCGTTAGTCTTGAGTACTTTCACGAATGGCGAGTGAAACGGCGACGCCTGCACATCGTCGACCAATTCGAGCCATTTCTGTCGCGCTTTTTGCCCGGTGTCGCACGTGTACCACACCTTAGCCCCTGGCAGCGCGAGCGCCTTGTGGAACTGCACCGCACTGCAGATGGTGGTCTTGCCAGATTGCCGGGGCACGGTGATAACGATAAACGGCCATTTCGGACGCCCATTCGGCAGGCGCGCCCCGATGATGTGCGCGGCAAGGCGCTGCCACGGCATCGGCGTGCGGCCTAAATACTTCGATACTTGTTCAATCTTCGAGCCCACGCCCTCGACTGGATCCGGCCATTCGGTGATAAAGCGCGGGCGGGGCGAGAGGTCGGCCCAAAAGTCAGAGATTCGACTCGCGGAGTTCGGCGAGTGCGCGGTTAAGCTCGTCATTCGCGTCGGCCTTCCTATCGGCAGGGGTGAGTCGGAGTGATTCGAGTACTTCGCGATACGGGCCGGACACCTGGGCGACGGCATACGGCTTACCTTCGGCTTCGGCGGCGTCGAGCGCCCACGCATTCGCCCGCGCGATGGAAATGAGCGCGTCGTCAATGTCATCGACAAGTTGAGCGTCGCGCGCAGCGGCGAGAGTATCGTCGAGGGCTTGCTCGTGTCGGCCCGGCTCGCGGGGTGCGCTTGTGATGTTGAACAGGGCATTGGTCATGTGGTTACACCTCGATTTTTAAGGGGGGTAGGGGTAGGGGACGGCCCCACGGGGTTAAATGTGGGAGGGAAAAAAGTGGCTGGCGCGGGACTTCCTGCGACCTCGACTTTTAAAAAACGCGACGCGACCGCGCCACCCGGGGCGATGATTCGACGATTCATTTTCTTTTTTCCCATCTTGATGAACGATTTTTTATTTCGTTTGTATTTACTGGATAAAGCAAACGCCATCGATGCAATGGCATGTCTTGACGCTTGGAGTTACAGCTCGCGTGAGCTGGTCGAAGGTTAGACAGTTCATCTGTTCCACCTAACGCACGCGGAATGATGTGGTCAGCTGTTGTCGCGCCCTCACGCCCGCACAGGTGGCACCGGGTGCCCCACGTGGCGAGGGTGGCCCGGGTGAGCCCTTGGGCGCGCCTGCCACCCCACGTACTCACAGCGCCCCCCGATAGCGCTCGACCGCCTGCGCCATATCCCCACCCGCTGCGATAGCCTGCAGCGCCGCAGTCTGAAACTTAGTTTGCCGGAACGTAGTTAGCGGGATACCCGCGCGAATAGTACCCGTGCAATTCGTCGCGAGAGCTTCTGCTGCGCACGCCTGCGCTACCGGGCAGCCCTTGCACAAAGTGAGCGCAGCGGCGATATTCGTACTCACATCGCGGCGACGATGACCGGGCGGCCAAGCCGCATCCCACAGAGTTACCGGCAGGCCACTATTCGCACACTTGGAATCCTCATGCCATGCGGGGCGGTGCCAGTCATCGAAGCGGCTGCCGGGTAGGGCAGTGGTGGGACTCATAGGGTTAACCTTCCAATCATGCGGTTGAGTAGTGGCTAAGGGTGGGTAGCCATAAAGCCCCCAAGGGGGCGGGGTCTTGATGACCTCCCACGGTCGACCTCCCACTTTGTGCCGCTTTTCGTCGTCATCCCACGCCGATTAGCCGCTCGGCATCACGGTCGCGAGCGGCTTCGGAATGCGACCGTCGAAAAGTGATCAATTAATCGGGGTCGGCCCCGGGGCCGGTTGCACCTGGGGCACCTGCAATCGCAGGCATTAAAGCTCGATAACCGGACAAGGTTTGTTTTGGTGTTGCTGGTAACTCCTGCAGATAAAGCCAGCGGTAAAAGTCTGCTTAGTTCGTTATCACCGGAGTGATAAGGGCCGCGCCCGGCAAGATGAACGCGGAATCGCCGGGCGGGGCACTTAACGCCCCGGTGTGGGGCGAGTGCCTAGGGGGCTAGGTCACTTTCAGGAATGAGCGCGGGCGGTGGCGGCCCGGGCGCTCGACAGTCGCGGCAGATACGGTCAACGGGCACAAACTCGCCCGCGAAGATTCGCCCGCATCGCGCGCAGTGCAACCCCTGCGAGTTGCGGCGCGAAGGGCGAAAATTTCCCGATTCGTCGAAGTAGCCCATAGCGCTATGCCTTCGGAATTAAGACAGTGATCACCAAACTGCCGGAAAAATCTGTCGTTTCGAAATAAATGTTTGCGGTGTTGAGCGTATGGAACGTGCACGCTTGACCGGCGGCGGTGAGCTCGCCGAACTCGATTCGCCCGCTTGAGCCGTTCGCGCGATATGCTGCGACGGCGACGCTGCCGGTGCCAGCGCTAGTAATGGTCGTGAGCGCATTTGCTGGAATGTTGTACTGGTGTTGCGAACTGGAATTAAAAGAGTGCTTGATAAATCTAGTATTCGAATTTAGATTGAGTCGACCTGCAGTGACTCCTAACGTTGAGGCGGTAACAATGGTTTCGCAGCGCATTACTCCATCGACCTGGGCGTCGACGTACTTTTTATTTGCAATGTGTCTGTCGCCGGTAGGGTCGGCGATTGATGCACTTCCGTTAGAGTCGCGCAAGATTAAGGCGTTAGGCTGTACGACGCTTGTCAAGTTAGGCAAGTTCGTGATGTCATTCATGCGGTGAGTGTGTGACTTCTCGGCCTTGCCTGCGAGCGCAGTGTCGACAGTGGCCTGCGAAGCCTTGCCGTCGAGGGCAGTCTGCAGGCCGGTCACGTCGCCGATAGCGTGAGTGTGTGACTTCTCGGCCTTGCCTGCGACGGTGCGGACAAGGGCGGCGACCGGATCATCATCTTTCGCGAGCTCGATTGCGATTTCTTTGAGTGTGTCGAGTGCTTCGGTCGCGCCGTCGACTAGGGCATCGGTCGCGATGCGGATTAGTTGGTTAGTGCGGTCATCGAAGTCGGCGGCTTCGAGCTTCGCGTCGAGTACGTCGCGCAGTCCGCGCACATCGTCGAGGGCGTGGCCGTGGCCCTGGGCGGCTTTGTCGTCGAGTGCGTCCTGCAGGCCGATAATTCCGTCGAGGGCGTGGCCGTGCAGTAAGTCGGCCTTATCGGCGAGGGCGTCGGCGAAGGCATCAAGGGTGACAGCGTTATCGGCGTCGGCCTTCGCGTCGAGCGCGTCGCGGATACCGGGCACATCGTCGAGCGTGCCGATGTCCATGAGAATGAGCTCGCGCAGGGTGATAGGGTCACCGCCGTCGGGTACCGTCGCGTTAATGACTACTTGACGCCCGAAATTGTTGTGGAATTTGATGTCGAGCGGGCCGGGGTCGACCTCGACGGTTGCCTTGCCGTCGACAAGCTCGACTAGTCGAGAGTAGGGGCGAATCACCGCGCCGGATTCGGCGGCGCGAGTCGCCGGGGCTTCGAGAGTGATTGAGTCGCCGGTAATTGGCTGGGCGGTCACGTCGTAGATGTCGATAAGTAGGGTGCGCATTAATCCTCCAGTGCGGCGGCGAGTTCAGAGAGCTTGACAGCGGCGGCGAGTAATTCGTCGCGGGTGGGCATCGTCATATGGTGCATATCGGGGGCGTTAGGGTCGAGCATGACCGCGTCGATTTGCTCGTCGTTGCCGATAGCAATGAGCAAGGGTGGAACCTCGCCGGGGTGGCGGTTGACAAGTACCTCATAGACTCGCGCAGCGGCGGTGCCAAGGTGTGGTCTAACGTTCACAGGCGTCGCCTTCCATGTTGGCGGCGTGTGCCTGGTCGCCGTTCCACATGAGGTACATAGTGGCGATACCGATGCCGACGATTGACAGTGAAATTCCCATTATTTGTCTCCCTCGGCGTGTGCTAGTGACTCAATCGCATCGCGGTCGAAAAGGTAGCCGCGTCGGTTCGGCAATTCCATAGCGGGCGACAGCATTCCAGCCTTCACCCGCGACCACACAGTTCGGCGGTCGATTCCTAAACGGGCGGCAACTTGCCCGGTAGTAAGTAGCGCATCAGTCATATGCCCGAATATAGAACAAGGGATAGACCGGTGTCTAGCCGCAATCGGGAATATTACCGAAATGGCAGGTCAGCGAACTTTGCACCTTGACGGACAATTAGACACATGACTATTGTTGGTCATATGACTAATGCAATAGGTAGTACTGGAATCGTGCCAATGTGGGACGTTACGGATCGCATTCGGAAGGCGCGCGAGGTTGCGGGACTCAAACAGTCTGAACTCGCGGCCGAACTAGGAATGTCCCGAACGGTTATCGCCGCCGTCGAGCAAGGGGTGCGCGCGCCACGGCGCGGCGAGTTGATTGCTATTTCCTTCGCGACGGGCGTCTCGCTTGAGTGGCTCGAAAACAGCGAAACCCCCGCGCCGGAAGGCCCGGGCGGGGGTAGTGAGTGCGCCATCAGGGACTTGAACCCCGAACCCACTGATTAAGAGTCAGTTGCTCTGCCAATTGAGCTAATGGCGCATGTGCTGTCTGACTGGCTTGTTTGCCTGCCGTGCAACGAGAAGTAACTTTAACACCCTTGTTGGGAAACTGTAAAATCGGCAGGTTACTCATGGTTTTTGTGGTCATTTTGGCGTTTTTCTTTGCTTGCGCATGGGAGGGGGTGCCGAGCAGATAACAATTGGTTAACACGTGAAGTGCCGTGTGGAGTTTTAAAGAAGCTCGTTATAGGCTGATTGAGAAATTTTTAACCGACTCCTCTGTGCTTTATAAAAGGGCTCCCGTGATTAATCCCCTACCTCTTGCCCGTCGTGTTATCGCAGTCACCGCCGTTGCTTTGACTGCGACTGTTGCCGCAGCTTGCACCATTGATTCCACAGCTCAAGATAAGAGCTCCGAGCAGTCCGCAGCTGCCGCCGCTGGAAATGATGCTGCTGCAGAAAGCTCTGCCGCCGCTAAGAAGAAAGGCCTTGAAGTCTCCGTTAAGGACGGTGCGACCGACGTCGATCCTTCCGAAACCATTACGGTAAAGACCGAAGGCAAAATGAAGACGGTTACTATGACGAACGAGCTTGGCGTCGAAGTCGCAGAAAAGCTGTCCGCCGACTCTAAGACCTGGTCCACCGATGAGGTCCTTGGATACAATCACACCTACACAATCCAGGCAGAAGACGTTGACGGAAACAAGAAGACCGTAACTTTCGCCACCCCACAGGCAGCGGGTGTTTCTGAGGTCGCTTTGTCGCCGATCCCCGGCGCCGAAGTAGGCGTTGGACAGGTTATTGGTGTTCGCTTTGGCAACTATGTCACTGACCGCAAGGCCGCCGAGGAAGCTATCACCGTCAAGACCACCCCTGAGGTTGAGGGCGCTTTCTACTGGATCAATAACCAGGAAGTTCGCTGGCGTCCGAAGGAGTACTGGGAGCCTGGTACCAAGGTAGAGGTTAACGTTGATCTCTACGGCAAGAATCTCGGTGGCGGTATTTACGGTGGCGAGGACTCTTCCACGAATTTCACTATTGGGGACCGCGTAATTTCCTTGGTCGATAACGCCACTAAGACCATGCAAGTATTCAAGAACGGTCAGTTGCTGCGTTCTATCCCAGTTTCCTTGGGCACTGACGGTATGTGGGATACGCCGAACGGCCGCTACATCATTGGTGATGAGTACGAGTCCCTCGTCATGGATTCCACTACATATGGTCTAGCACTGGATGCAGGTGGGTACCGCACGAACGTTAACTACGCGACCCAGATGTCTTACTCCGGAATTTACGTCCACTCGGCTCCATGGTCCATTGGTGCCCAGGGCGTCTACAACCAGTCCCACGGTTGCATCAACGTCTCTCCAGAAGCTGCGCAGTGGTTCCAGTCGGTGGTTAAGCGTGGCGACATCGTGCGCGTGTTCAACACCGGCGGCGAGCAACTCAGTGCGTTTGATGGCCTCGGCGACTGGAACATGGACTGGGAGACGTGGTCCAAGGGCAATACAAACGCAAACGCTTAGAATAAGTTTCACTTCGAAACGGGGCGCATGGCTACAGTGGTGGCCATGCGCTTTTCTGTTTTGGACCGCGCGGCGGTGGCCGTTGGCGAGGAGAAGGGGCACACGCTGCGGGCGGTTGCCCAGCACGCTGAGCATGTGGAGGATTTGGGCTTTGCGCGCTTCCTCGTTGCCGAACATCACGCCGTTCCCGGAATTCCGGGGTCACAGCCTGCGATTTTAGCCTCCTACGTTGCTTCTCAGACCGCGCGGATTCAGGTTGGCACGGCGGGCATTATGGTGCCGAATCACCCGCCATTGATCATCGCGGAGCAGGCCGCGATGTTGGAGTCGCTGTATCCAGGGCGCATCATTATCGGCTTGGGCTCTTCGGTGGGTTTTACTAAACCAGTACGCGAGGCGTTGCGGCAGACCGTGGAGGCCAAGCAACGCTTCGATTCCGACCTTGCCCAAGTACGCAATTTTTTGCTTGGCGACGCCCCCATCACCCTCCGGCCCCACGCTGGGCCGCCGCTTTTTGTCTTGGCCGGTTTTCGCTCTGCGCTTTCTGCGGCCAAGCTGGGCTTGGGCGTCATCCTTGGCGGCCCAGTCGAGACGCAGGTTGAGGCTGCACGGGTTTATCGGGAGAACTTCCAAGGCACCTCGCCGGTGGTCATTTCCTCACTCAACATTGCGGTGGCCGAAGACGAAGCCTATGCCCGGCGCCTTCTCCTTCCCGAGGCCTATGCCCAGGTGCTTTCCCAAAGCACCGGCGTGTTTGGCGCACTCGACCCAGATCCCGACTTGAAAGGATTAACCGGCCAACAACGCGAACGCCTCGAACAGACGCTTGCCAATACGGTCTACGGTACTCCCGCTGCGGTGGAAGCCAAGCTTGCCGACATCGCAGAGAAACTCGGCGTCGAGGAGTTCTTAGTCACCGGCGATATTCCCGACCGCGAGGGCAGAGCGCACTCAGAGGAGCTGCTCGCCGGGCTGGACTTGTTCACTCGAATGCACACACCGCCGAAAAAGAGGCCTAATGCAGAGGCGTAATCGGCGTAGCCGTGGTGTCGCCGTGTATTCGCTTGAGAATGTTCTCTGCGGAGATAAGACACATAGGCACCCCAACGCCGGGAACGGTCGTGGCGCCGGCATAGTAGAGGCCTTTGACCTTGGAGGAGACATTTTTGCCGCGGAAAAAGGCCGACTGCGCCAGAGTGTGCGCTGGGCCAATCGAGCCGCCGCGCCAGGCGTGGTAGCGCTCCGCAAAGTCGGCCGGCCCGAGGGTGTGGCGCACGACGATGCGAGAGGCGAAGTCGTCGATGCCGGCCCAGCGGCCGATTTGTGCGATGGCGGCATCGGCAATGGCTTCCACGCGAGCAGACGGGTGAGCACCGTAGGCATCGCCGTGGCCCAATGCGGTGTCCGCGGGGACCGGAACCAGCACGAATAGGTTCTCGTGGCCGACCGGCGCCACCGCCGGATCGGTGGCGGAGGTCTTAGAAATATAGATGGAATGCGAAGCATCCAGCTCACGCGTGGGCTCTGGGCCGTGGTAGACCGCACGGAAATCAGGCTCCCAGTCCTTACTGAACAGCAGCGTGTGGTGCGCCAACTGCGGCAGCTCACCCTTCACGCCCAGCAGTACCAAGACTGTGCCCAAACCAGCATTGCGCCCCGCAAAGTACTTCGCTGAGTAGGAACGCAGATGCGCAGGCAGCAGCGAAGTTTCGGTGTGGTGTAGATCGGCGGCGGAGACGACGGCGTCGGCAAGCAGCTCTTGGGAGCCTGCGGAAGTCATGATCCGGACACCTGTTGCGCGGGCCGAATCGTCGGTGAGGATTCCCGTGACCTCCGTTCCCAGCAAGAAGGTAACGCCAGCATTGCGGGCCTGCCGCGCTATAGCCTCGACCACCGCACTGAAGCCGCCGAGCGGATAGCGCACGCCTTCAACCAGATCAGTGTGGCTCATTAGCGAGTATATTGCCGGTGCTGCGGAAGGCTCGCTAGAAAGAAAGACCGCCGGGTAACTGAGCACCTGGCGTAGGCGGTAATCCCGGAAAGACGCCGCCACGTGCTTATCCAAGGTGCGGGTGAGCAGCTGAGCCAAAGTTCCTAAACGGGAGCGAACAGTTGGCGCGAGGAGCTCGCGGGCATCACTAAATGTGGTGTACAGGAAGCGCTCAAGGGCCACGTTGTAGACGTCCGTGGCCTGGTCCAGATAGTCCCTTACGCGCTGGCCCGCGCCGGGCTCGATGGACTCGAAGAGCGTGGCCACCTTATCCACGCCGGTCTCGACGTCGATGAACTGGCCCGAGTCGTCATAGACGCGGTAAGCAGGCGTGAGGTCAACCAGCGAAAGCTCCTCCGCAGTCGAGGTACCGCACAGCTCAAAGAAGTGATCGAAGGCCTCCGGCATCAGGTACCACGACGGGCCGGTATCCCAGCGGAAGCCCTCTGCAGACAGCGAGCCTGCGCGCCCACCGACCTCTTCGAGTTTGTCCACCACCGTAACCTGCTTGCCGTCGCGAGCGAGCAAAGCCGCAGTTGCAAGCCCTGCAATGCCAGCACCAATCACGATGACGGACTCTGGCTGTTTAGCCACAGCGCCACGCCTAAAGGTTTTCATCAACGCGTCCTCCTTAGGGACTTCACGGTTGCCCGCAGCAGAAGGGCCAGCTTGCGCGGGATGCTGACGCTGACGCGCTTAGTGGGCAAGGCGAGAGCGGGCAGTGCAGCAATATCGTTGGTCAAAGCTTCGAAGAGATCTGTGGCGGCGATGACTCCCACCCGTGCCGTGAGCGGCAGCTGATCCATCACCGCGCGGGCGGCGGCTAAGTCGGCGCGGATGTCGGTGATGAGTTCATCCTTTGACTCCGCGGACAAGCCTGCCGAGCCGGCCTGGGGAAAGTAGGAGCGACCAAGCTGGCCGGTGTCCGCGCCCAAATCCCGCAGGAAGTTGACCTTTTGGAAGGCCGCGCCCAAGCGGCGGGCGCCGGCCTCGAGCTCCCGGCGTTGCGCGCTGGAAACCGGCTGGCCCACCAGAAACGCGTCCAGGCACAGCAAGCCGATGACCTCAGCTGAGCCATAGACATACTGATTCAGCTCGGCCGCCGTAAAGTAAACGCTCTGGTGCAGGTCGCGCCGCATCGACGCAAAAAAGGCCTGGATGTGCTCGTCTTTGAATCCACAACGGCGTGCGCTCAATCCATAGGAATGCAGAATCGGGTCGGTATGAAAGCGGCGATGCGGTGCCTGCAAGACTGCTTGCTCGTATGCGTCGAGGGTCTCTTGGACCTCCTGCGGGCTTAGTCCAGCTGCGGCGGCGGCACCGTCGACAATCTCATCCGCAATACGGACCACGGCATAAAGATTGCGGATGTCTGTGCGGGTTTGTGGGCTCAGCATTTGAGAGGCCAGTGAAAAACTAGTGGAGTAGGCCGCGATGATTTGCTCAGCAGCCCGCTCAGCGCCGTTGTCATAACGGGGCAGTGGGTTGGGGGTGTGAGTAAAGAGCCTGAACAATGTACGCCACCTTTTGAAGGAGAAAGACCTGCCACCGCGCGGGCATTACGCAAGTCGCTCACGGCTATCGTAGCCTGTCATATCAAGAAAGACCCTAGTCTGCGAAAGTGCAGTCTAGGGTCTCATTCGGGGTGGCTGACGGGGCTCGAACCCGCGACACCCAGGATCACAACCTGGTGCTCTACCAGCTGAACTACAGCCACCATCGCTGCCTTAAAAGCAGCACGGATAAGATTAACTCACGCCGCGAGATTTACAAAAACGCCTGGTAGTCGGCGGTAGTTGACTCCTTGAGTTTCGCTGCTTCCTCGGAAGAGGGACCTTCGTCGGTGCGGAACACACTGCGGCGGTAGTAGTCCAACTCGCGGATGGATTCAATGATGTCCTGGAGCGCGCGGTGCGCCATGCCCTTGTCAGGCTGGTTGTAGTAGGCGCGCGGGAACCAGCGGCGACTGAGCTCCTTGATGGTGGAAACGTCAATCATGCGGTAGTGCAGCGCTTCATCCAAGCGTGGCATGTAGGCGCGAATGAAGGTGCGGTCGGTGGCGATGGAGTTGCCTGCCAGGGGAGCGGGATGCTCAGGGTTGCAGTGCTCAGCGATGAGCGCCAGGACGGCATCTTCGGCTTCTCGCAGGGTGGTGGTGGATTCGCGGATTTCCTTATCCAGGCCGGAGTTGGCGTGCATGTTGGTGACAAAGTCATCCATCTCAGCGAGCTCCGCTTCCGTGGCATGGACCACTAGGTCGATTCCCTCACCAATGACGTTGAGGTTGCCATCAGTGATGATGGCGGCCACCTCCACGATGACGTGGCGCTTCGGGTCGAGCCCGGTCATCTCCAAGTCAATCCAGACGAGTCGGTCATTCTTCGGGGCGATGTCAGTCATGGGTTTAACCTTAGTCCTCCTAGAGCCGTGCTTGTCGACGCCTCCCTTCCCACCGTCTGACTCAATCCATCGGCGTGGAAGGTGTGGCGGGGGTAGGCAAAGGGGGTGTTTTAACGCAGATAGTTCAGGTTTTCTAAAAGGTTTTTGTTAGCGGTATTGACGGTTCTTGAGCTGTACATTAAATTTTGGTCAACCAACAGGTAATGCGAAGAATTAGATTCTTTCAAAAACATTTCCGTGATTGCCCTCACAAATTTCGATTGAAGTAGTGCATGATTCTTTATGTCACTCTTTATGTTAGAGATCACAATTTTGGAAAGTAGGTTCCCTCATATGGCCGGGTTCTTGGATGCTCTCAATTCCCTCATTTGGTCCCCAGCACTCGTGTTCCTGTGTTTGGGCGCCGGTGTCTATTTCACGATCGTGACCAAGGGGTTGCAGATTCGCTGTATTCCCGACATGATTGCGCAGCTGAAGAACGGCGAGAAGTCAGACTCCGGTGTTTCTTCTTTCCAGTCCCTGATGATTTCCCTCGCCGGTCGCGTCGGCGTCGGCAACATTGCCGGTGTTGCCACGGCGATCGCCTTCGGTGGCCCAGGTGCTGTCTTCTGGATGTGGGCGGTGGCGCTGTTGGGGTCCGCTACCTCGTTCGTGGAATGTACTCTCGCCCAGGTCTACAAGGAAAAGGACCAGGACACCGGCGAGTACCGCGGTGGCCCGGCGTACTACATCGAAAAGGCTTACCGCCACACCTCTGTGGGCCCGTTTATGCTGGTCTACGGCATCATCTTCGCTGTCTCCATGATTCTGGCTACCAGCTACTTCCTCCCAGGCATCCAGGCCAACGGTGTGGCCGCTGCAGTGGAGAACGCCTGGGGCGTCAACGTCACCTGGTCCGCAGTCATCTTGGCTGGCGTCTTGGCCTTCATCATCATCGGTGGCGTCAAGCGTATCGCTAACTTCACCTCGCTCATCGTTCCATTCATGGCAGCCGCTTATATCATCATCGCGCTGACCATCCTGTTCATGAACTTCGGCGACATTCCACACGTATTTGGCCTCATCTTCAAGTCTGCATTTGACATGGAAGCAGGATTCGCGGGCATGCTGGGCTCTGCAATCATGTGGGGCGTAAAGCGCGGTATCTACTCCAACGAGGCAGGCCAGGGCACCGGCCCGCAGTCGGCAGCTGCTGCCGAGGTATCCCACCCAGCAAAGCAGGGCCTCGTTCAATCATTCGCCGTCTACGTCGATACCCTCTTCGTCTGCTCGGCCACCGCCTTCATCATCATCTCCACTGACATGTACAAGGTCTTCGAAGGCGAGTCCGAGGATGGCGCCGTTCGCTACGCCGGCTCCCTGCCTGACGGCATTGCGGTCGGCCCAGGCTTCGTTCAATCCGGTATGGACTCGGTATTCAGTGGTGTCGGCGCTTCTTTCGTGGCAATTGCTATCGCGTTCTTCGCCTTCACCACCGTCCTGGCTTACTACTACATGGCAGAGACCAACCTCACCTACTTCAACCGCTGGATCAAGAATGCTGGCGCACGCCGCGCACTGGTGTGGGTCCTGCGCGTCCTCATCATCATCTCCGTCATCATTGGTGCTACCACCACCCCGGGCTCCGCGTGGGCACTAGGCGACATCGGAGTGGGCGCCACCGCATGGCTCAACATCATCGCCATCCTCTTCCTCCAGGTCCCGGCACTCAAGTGCCTCAAGGACTACAGCGCGCAGAAGAAGGCTGGCAAGGATCCGGACTTCGACCCTGAAGCTCTGGGCATCAAGAACGCCGACTTCTGGGTAGAGCGCAAGAACGCTCGCTCTTCCTCTGTCGCCGAGTAAGGCACACCAAAAGCAGGCTCGCCGAAAGGGTGGGAGTGCCTTAGGCCATCTTTGAGTAGAAGCTGCCGATGAGCGGTGCGGCAATCGGGGTAGGGACGATTTGGCCCAGAGCGTTCATCGCCTTGGACAGCGGGCCCGGCACCACGCGGCGCTGGTTGCGCGCCATGGCCGCGAGGGTTTCCGCGGAGCAGGACTCGTAGGTGGTCCACAGGAAGTCCGGCACCACCTTATCCACGATGGACTGCTCTTCTTCCGGAATGACCGCATCGCGGACTGGGCCTGGAGCCAGCAGGGTGCAGCTCACGCCCGTGCCCTTCAGCTCATAGTGCAGCGCCTCAGTGAAGGCATTTACTCCGGCCTTGGTGAACACGTAAGTCGCGTTGTTCGGAATCGAGACATTGCCCGCAGCAGAACCCACATTGCAGATAGCGCCCGAGCGGCGCGGCAGCATCTGCTTGAGCGCTGCACGCGTTAGGCGGTGCACGGCCTTGCCATTGAGATCGAACTGCTTGGTCTCATAGTCCCAATCCTGATCCATGAACTTGCCAAAGCTGGCGATGCCAGCAGAGTTCACGATGATGGAAATCTCCTTGTCTGCCATGAACTCGATGACGCGGTCGACGTCGGCTTCCTTTGCTAAGTCGGCGGCCAGAGCAATGGCATCCACCTCATGCTGGGCCTTAAGTTCCGCAGCGATGCGGTCGAGGACTTCCTGGCGGCGCGCCACCAGGATGACGTTGTAGCCGCGTGAAGCAAGGTCGCGCGCCATCGCCTCGCCGATGCCCTGGCTGGCACCAGTGAGCAAAGCATAAGAAGTGCGGGTGGGGGCGGGCAGCCCTGCGTGCTTAGTCATGAGGTGAAAATTCCTTTCGCCGTGTTAACAACTCCGTCTAGCGTAGACGAAAAGCCAGAAATCAGGGTGTTTATCAGGGCTCTCCCTGATGCAACATGGCGTGACATTAGGTTGAATTGAAAGTGAAAGGAGATGACAGAAATGAACAACAACCGTTTGACCCGTTCGACCACTGACACCTACATCGGAGGCGTGTGTGGCGGAATTGCCCAGGCCTACAACCTCGACCCAACCTTGGTTCGCGCGCTCTTCGTTATCGCAACGCTCCTCGGATTCTCCGGGATTTTGCTCTACATCCTGTTATGGGTGATCATGCCGGTTGCGTAATAAGCGCAAACTCGCTCGCTAATCTGCCGCAGCGGGCCTTATTGCAGCGGCCCAAAGCGCATGAACCGATGCCAGGTCTCCCACTCATCGCGGAGCCTGGCTGCATGGCGTGCGGGGCTTGCCACGGCGTCGATAAGCACGGCGTCCTGCATGCGCACACCGTTGTCGAAGAACAACGCCGCATGCCCCGACGCGCCATAACGCACCACCGGGACTAGGTTGAGGCCGTCGAAGGAAAGCTGCGCGTTCGGGCGTACATCAAGGCCCGCAATTGCCGCGAGCGTGGGCGCCAAATCCATGGGGGAGACCAGCTCCTTGCAGGAAGTGGCGGCGGTGTCCGTCACGCCCGGCCAAGCCAAGGACATGGGGGAAGGCCCGCCGCTTAAGGAACACACGGCGACCACGCCATGCTTGGCGACGTCGCGCAGCCGCGCCGGGTCCGCAGGTTCTTCCAGCAGGCGGAATACCGGGGCGTCCTCGGTACCTGGTGGGGAGTCGATGTCCTCGCTTATGCTGTAGCCTGCTTCGCGGAAGATATCCGTGATCCGGGTCTTAGCTTCGCGCTGCGGATACTGGCCCGTCAAGACGCTGTTGCGGGACTGCGCATAGCTGGGGGAAGGAGCCCACGCGTTGTCGAAGCGCATGCCGATGAGGGCGGCTGCAGGGGCCGTGACGAAGGTAGCCAGGGTGATATCCATGGATTCCATCCTAAGCTTGCGCCCCGAGCCGTGTGGAGAGGAAAGATACAAAGAAAAGGCCACCTTCTGCCGTGAATTCCGGCAAAAGGTAGCCTTGACCTGCGTGCCCCCAGCAGGACTCGAACCCGCGACACATGGGGTAGAAACCCACTGCTCTAATCCGCTGAGCTATGGAGGCATATCCCACATATTAGACCAGAGTGCTGGGCAGGCTGGAAGTGGGGGCGGCGCCTCTCGTCAGCCGCCTTTCACCGGCGAAAGCGGCGAGGGCTATTAGGCCTAATGTTTAGAGCAGGTTGGCATTGTCGAGGAGGGATTCTTCGCTTTCGCCGCCGACGTCGAGGATCAGGTCCACCAGTTGCTTTGCCGCAGGGGAGAGATCGCGGTCGCGGCGGAAAATCAGCAAGGCTTGCATCGGAGGGATACCCTCCGCAATGCGGCGATAGTGAATACCGCGATGGTTTAGCGCTTGCGCTGAACTCGGCAACAGGCATATGCCGATTCCGCCAGATACCAGCGGGAGGCCGGTTTGCAGCGTGGAAATTTCCTGGATTCGGCTAGGAACTGCGCCAGGGGTCTTTAGGAAAACCTGGTCGAGCAGTTCAGGCATGCCAATGAACTCAGGGTGGCGGGGCGGCAAGATCCACGTTTCTTTGGAAAGGTCTGCCAAAGAAACCGGATCCGGCAGGTGGCTGAGGCGTTCTGGAACTGCCACGCGGAATTCCATCTCGGTGGCTTCGTGGACAATGAGCTCGTCGCGATAACGCTGCGCAAAAGCCTGCGGATCAGTTGAGGGCATGAGGCCTAGGTCGATGGAGCCTTCCAACACGCGGTTTAGGGTGATGGTGGGCTCTGGGTCATCGAGGAAAATATTGACGTCAGGGGCGCTCTCAAACATTCGGTGCAGGACCTCCGGCATGAACAACCAGTTGAACTCAGGCGCCGAGGAAATAGAAACACTGCCTGCAGCGCCTTCGGCGATTTCGGATATGCGCTGGGTAGCGTCGCTAAGCAGCGTTTCAACTTTGGAGGCGATGCTGTAGAGATAAACTCCTGCTTCCGTAGTCTTCACGCCAGCGCGACCGCGGGTGAGAAGTTGGACGTTGAGTTCTTTTTCGAGCTTTCGGATGGAGAGGCTAAGAGATGGCTGAGTCATGTTTAATGCTTCAGCCGCATGAGTAAACGAACCGTGATCAACAACGGCTCGGAAATAGAGAAGCTGGCGCGAATCCATAGCTCGTGATTATGCCAAAATTTAGAGAATTATTCGTTTTAGGTAAGGCAATGGTTTCGGCGGTACACTGCGCCTATGAAAAAACAGGACGGTACTGCCAGTTCACAGCTGCATGCAGCAGGGGCTGGGAAAGAAAGCCCGCAAGGCGCCGCCGTTAAGCCCGCTAGCGCTGCTGCCGCCAGCGGCGGTGCGAAAAATGCAAAATGGTTGTACGCCAGTGCAATATTCTTTGCGGGATTCGTGGGTGGCTTCATCTCCTTGTTCTTCCTCGCGGATTCGCTTGCTGCGCTCGGTATCCCTGACCCAGGCCGCCTGACCACCTTCGGACTGCCGTTCTTCCGCGCCGTCGCCTGGCTGCTTATGGCGTTATCTGTGGGATCGTTCATGGTCTCTGCCTTCCTTATCTCGCCGCAGATCCCCGACAAAGACAATGAGCGTCTCATTGAATCTCGCCTCACCGTGGATGGGCATATTGCGGCCCGAACGGGTGCCTTTGCGGCATTCGGCGTTGCCATCGTGGCTCTTCTTGAAGTTCCTTTGGTGATGTCGGACCTCACTGGTACTCCTTTTGCCCAGGTGCTCAACCCGCAATTGATGAGCATGGCGCTGGAAAGCATTGCTACCTCCCAGGCTTGGCTCGTCACCGCAGCTATTTCAGTAGTCGTTGGTGTCTTAGGCCTAGCCTCCAGAAAATGGTCAATGCAGCCCATCGCTTTCATGGTTTCGCTCCTGCAAATGGTGCCACTCGGCATGGAGGGACACTCGGCTGCTGGCGGCGACCATGACTATGGAACGAACTCCTTGCTCTTCCACCTGTTCTTCTTGGTGCTGTGGGTGGGTGGCCTGCTGGGGCTCATCGCCCATAGCCGGCGTTTGGGCCCGGGAATGGCTACGGCGGTTCGTCGCTATTCGGTGGTCGCGTTTGTATCTATCGTGGCCATGGCGGCATCCGGCATCATCAATGCGCTTATCCGCGTGGAGTTCAGCGATCTCTTTAGCACCCGTTACGGCCTGCTCATTGTCACCAAGACGGTACTGACCATCCTGCTTGCTGTCTTTGGACTGGCGCATCGTCAAATCACCATTCCGCAGCTGGAACGTCGCCCTGAGCTGTTTAGGCGAGTGGCCTTCGTGGAGGTCCTCGTCATGGCTGCCACGGTAGGCGTAGCGATTTCTATGGGGCGCACCCCGCCGCCACCGCCCCGGGATCCGAATCTGAACAACATGCAGGTGCTGTTGGGCTATGAGCTTCTCGACGCCCCGACCGTCACCAACATTTGGACCATGTACCGCTATGACCTCATGTTCGGCACCCTCGGTCTCGGACTCGCGGCGCTTTACGGTTACGCGCTGCTGCGCTTGCGTCGCCGTGGTCTGAGCTGGTCTCCAGTGCGCACCGCGTGGTTCATGTTGGGCGCGCTTGGTCTGACCTTCATCATGAGCTCGGGCATTGGTCTCTACATTCCGGCGTTGTACTCGATGCACATGCTGGGGCACATGTTCTTGTCTATGGCCATCCCGCTGTTCTTGGTGCTTGGTGCACCGCTGACGTTGGTAATGGAAGCTTTTGAGCCAGGTGCTCCCGGCAAGCCGACCATCCATGATGCGGCTGTGGCCGTGACCAAGGCCAAGGTGCTGAAGTTCCTGACGCATCCGGCAGTCAACCTCATCCAGTTCCTCGTATTCCTCTACGTGCTCTACCTGTATCCCGATCTCTATCAGGTGGCGGTGTCCGAGCACGCCGGTCACCTCATTATGAACTGGGCATTCCTCATCTCCGGTTACATCTATTACTGGGAGGTCATCGGCCCAGACCCATTGCCGTTCCGTGCGCCGACCAACCTGCGCCTGCTAGTGCTGTTCTTCTCCATGCCGCTACACCTCTTCGCTGGCGTCTACCTCATGCAGCTGCAAAGCGTGCTGGGCGAGGCGTTCTACCTGTCGCTGAACCTGCCGTGGAACCCCGACCTATTGCAAGATCAGCGCGTGGGTGGCGGCATCGCATGGGGCTTTGGCCAGTTCCCGTTGGTCATCGTCTTTGGCAAACTCTTCCTAGACTGGCTGCGCGACGACCGCGCTATAGCGCGTCGCCACGATGCCAAGGCGGAGGTTGATGGCGATGCGGACTTGGAGGACTACAACGAGATGCTGCGACGCATGAGCGAGGGCGACGCTACCGGCTTCCGGCAGCAGTAATTTCACTGAGAAACAGCGCAATCTGTGAGTAACTCTCACCAACTGGTGGGAGTTATTTGCGTTTTGTTGACGCTGCCAACTAGTTATCCACAGCTTGCAAAACTTCCTCTTGTAGCCCTTGTCCATTCGCAGTGATGATGCAGGCAGGAAGGGGCGCGGCCCTTTCCGTCATCTGAGACCCTAAGACTCTAAAAGAAAAGGAATTTAAGGACATGTCCCAGCTACCTATCACCATCACTGGTCATCTCACCCACGAGCCGGAGCTCGTCAAAGTTAATACCGACATGTACAAGACACGCCTGCGTATGGCGTCTTCGCGCCGTGTTCCCGCGGATAACACGGTAAACGGCGAGCGGGAGTGGCGCGATACTGATCTGATTTACATCGATGTTGAGATGTGGGGTCAGTTTGCCATCAACGTGAAGAAGTCCCTGCACCGTGGGATGCCGGTTATTGTCGTTGGTTCGGTGTGTTCGGACTCGTGGACCAGCCCGAACGGTCAAAACAAGTTCCGCACCTTCGTGAAGGCCTTCTACGTGGGGCTAGACCTCAACCGCTACATCATTTCTTCTCGCAAGCTGGAACACGTATACACCACGGATGGCCTGGAGCCACCGGCATCGGGCGATGAGATGCCGGAGATCGATCTGGATAGGACGGCGCAGTCAAACGCTGCTCCAACAGACGCCACCACCGAGTCCGAAGCCGAACGCGATGACGAGCACGACACTGCCGCTGACCGCCGGCAGGCAGCTCGCGGGCTCGGTGGCCAGAACGCTCTACATGTGGATGCTGAGAATGAAACAAGCGAGGAAGGCGGAGCCCAAGAGCTAGAAGAGGTATCCGTATAAAAAGCGGTGGATTGCTCCTCGGGTGAGGGGAGGAAAATACCTGCGAAGGATAACCCTAACCCGGGGCGCTTTGTCCTCCCATGTGATGTACTCTTTGTTGTGTTATAAACCATTCCCAAGTTAAGCAAAGGGTGAAACATGGGCGAATTCATCTACACGATGAAAAATGTGCGTAAGGCAGTCGGCGAGAAGCTCATTCTCGACAATGTAACGATGGCCTTCTACCCAGGTGCCAAGATTGGTGTCGTTGGCCCGAATGGTGCAGGTAAGTCCTCCATTCTGAAGATCATGGCCGGCATCGACCAGCCATCCAACGGTGAAGCATTCATCGATCCGGGCAAAACCGTGGGCATCCTTCTACAGGAGCCACCACTCAATGACGAGAAGACCGTTCGCGGCAACGTCGAAGAGGGCTTGGGCGAGATCTTTGAGAAGAAGCAGCGCTTCGAGGCCATCGCAGAAGAGATGGCCACCAACTACACCGATGAGCTCATGGAAGAAATGGGCAAGCTCCAGGAGGAGCTCGACGCTGCCGATGCTTGGGAGGTCGATTCCAAGATCGAGCAGGCCATGGAAGCGCTGCGCTGCCCGCCTTCCGACGCCCCGGTGAACAACCTCTCCGGTGGTGAGCGCCGTCGCGTCGCCTTGGCCAAGCTCCTTCTCTCCGAGCCGGACCTGCTGCTGCTCGACGAGCCGACCAACCACCTGGACGCCGAGTCCGTGGAATGGCTAGAGAAGCACCTCGCTGACTACAAGGGCGCCGTTCTGGCGGTTACCCACGACCGCTACTTCCTCGACCATGTTGCGGGCTGGATCTGTGAGGTTGACCGCGGCAAGCTCTACCCATACGAGGGCAACTACTCCA
Source organism: Corynebacterium sp. HMSC06C06 (assembly GCF_001807295.1). Classification (NCBI taxonomy): domain Bacteria; kingdom Bacillati; phylum Actinomycetota; class Actinomycetes; order Mycobacteriales; family Corynebacteriaceae; genus Corynebacterium; species Corynebacterium sp. HMSC06C06. The sequence goes on along the minus strand of NZ_KV788507.1, from coordinate 30,491 downwards.
CCTACCTGGAGAAGAAGGCCGAGCGTCTGGAAGTTGCTGGCGCCAAGGATAAGAAGCTGCAGAAGCGCCTGAAGGAAGAGCTCGCTTGGGTTCGCTCCGGCGCCAAGGCTCGTCAGGCCAAGAACAAGGCTCGTCTCCAGCGCTACGAGGAGATGGCTGCGGAGGCTGAGCAGTACAAGAAGCTCGACTTCGAAGAGATCCAGATTCCAACCCCGCCGCGCTTGGGCAACAAGGTCGTGGAGGTCAAGAACCTGGTCAAGGGCTTCGACGGCCGAACTCTTATCAAGGACCTGTCCTTCACCCTGCCGCGCAACGGCATCGTCGGCGTTATCGGCCCGAACGGTGTGGGTAAGTCCACCCTGTTCAAGACCATCGTTGGTCTGGAGCAGCCGGACTCCGGCTCCGTTGAGGTTGGCGAGACTGTCAAGCTTTCCTACGTTGACCAGGGCCGTGAGAACATCGACCCTGAGGCAACCGTCTGGGAGGTTGTTTCTGACGGACTGGATTACATCCACGTCGGCCAGAACGAAATGCCATCGCGTGCTTACCTGTCCGCGTTCGGCTTCAAGGGCCCGGACCAGCAGAAGCCTTCCAAGGTTCTCTCCGGTGGTGAGCGTAACCGCCTGAACCTGGCTCTGACCCTGAAAGAGGGCGGAAACCTGATTCTCCTCGACGAGCCTACCAACGACCTGGACGTCGAGACCCTGGGCTCCCTTGAGAACGCCCTTGAGAAGTTCCCGGGCTGCGCCGTGGTCATTTCCCACGACCGCTGGTTCCTGGACCGCACCTGTACCCACATCCTTGCCTGGGAAGGCAACGTGGAAGAGGGCAAGTGGTTCTGGTTCGAAGGCAACTTCGGCGACTACGAGAAGAACAAGATCGAGCGCCTCGGCGAGGACGCCGCTCGCCCGAGCCGCGTGACCCACCGCAAGCTGACCCGCTAGCGTTTAACGCAAAGGACGTCCGGAAAACGGACGCCCTTTTAGCTTTTCCCTAAACCCCAACCCCAATTGGAAAGAGATTTTTAAAGAATGTCTTCTGAGAACGTGCACGCGCACACCGTTGGTGTCCGTTGGTCTGACTTCGACATGTACGGCCACATGATGAACGCCAACTACATCGAGCTGGCGCAGGAGGCCCGTTTGGCTTTTGCCATGGACCACTTCTACAAAAACGGCCTGGACATGATTGCGTTCGTGCGTCACCTCGACGCCGACTACGTTCGTCCGCTCAAGTGGGATGGCAAGAACAGCACGGTCACGGTTGAGACCACCGTGGTGCGCCTGGGTAACACCTCGTTCACCACCCGCCAGGAGATCAAGGACAGCACCGGCAACGTCGCATGCGTTATCACTTGCACCCAGGTTGTCATCGACAAGGCAACGCAGATGCCGCGTGCTATCTCTGAGGAGGAGAAGAAGATCATTCTTGAGAATGCTTTGGTTAAGCTGGACGCATAGCGTGAGCTGAATTCGAGCTCGCCGCGCATCAGTACGTCGAAGGAGGGCCTGCAAGCCATGGTCAACGAATCACTCGAATTAAGAGGTGGTGGACCTGGATTGCGGGCCCTCATCGCGCGTGCAGTGGGGCTGGACGTGGCGGCGTTAGTGCGCTTGCGCCAGCTCGACGAGAACACCGTCGACGTGTTTGTCACTACGCCATTTGAGGTGGTGGCCTCCCGCCGCGTGGAGGGCACGGTCTCCCGCGACGGGGCAGTGGTCTCTGCGAATGCTCTGCATGAGGCTTTGCTGCTTGGCGACGCCGAACCCGGCACCCTTGAGCTCGGCCCCGCTCGGGACCCTTCGTGGCCGGGCGCCCTGCCGCCAGCAACCGGATTCGTCTTGCTCGATACCCTGCCCGTTGAGGTAGTGCGGGAGCTTTCCGATAAGGGCCAGCAGCTCGCCCGCCAGTTCTCTGGACCCCTCGGCCCACCGGCGAGCCTGCTGAATCAGACCGTGGTTACCGTCACTGGTCCGGAGAACCAAGAGGTGGGAATCCCCATGCGCATGATTTTCGCCTGCACCAACCTGGGGCTTATTCCCGGCTTCGCTGCGCCGATGGATATTCCACGTCATCTACGCGTATCCGGCCTTGGCCGGTGGGTCCGCGTCGACGCCCCCTTTGGCAGTGTGTATCGCTCGACGCGGCTCTCCCTGTTCTAACCGATACCTCGTCGGCCACGGCGCTAGAGTAGCGCCCACCCCAGCAGCGCCGCACCCACGGCTACAGACCACGGCGGCGCCTTGAAGAATTGCAAAGCAACGTAGGTCGCAACCGCAATTCCGGCGCTAGCCCAGCCAGTGACGCCGTGGGTGATAATCGGGTCCCACAGCGCTGCGATCAGCAGGCCGATGACCGCGGCATTTACCGCCGCGAAGGCGGTGCGCAGCCACCTTAAGTGTTGCCACCGCGACCAAAAGTGCAGTGCGGCAAGTGTTAGCAAAGCGCCAGGCAAGAAAATCATGACCGTGCCCAACACGGCGCCGCCTACGCCGCCGTCGACCGCGCCAAGATAAGACGCGAACGTGAACAACGGACCCGGCACGCCTTGCGCCACTGAGTACCCGGCCAGGAACTCCTGTTGAGTGAGCCAGCCTGCGCCCACGAATTTATCCTCGAGCAGCGGCAGCACTACGTGTCCGCCGCCAAAGACCAGAGCGCCTGATTGGTAGAACGCGTTGAGACGGGTGATGAGCCAAGCATCGCTTAAACGTGCAGCTATGGCCAGCCCGCCGAGCAGGAGGAAGAACGCGCCCAAGCAGCCCCACGCCAGCCGGACCGACACCGCACGGAGCCCGTGCTCAGCGCCCGCTTGCTCACCGACGCCCAACTGCCCGCGCAAGATGGTAGCCCCGAGGAAACCCGCAATGAGGATGACCGCGAGCTGCCACGAGGAGCCCGCGAAGATCAGCACGAGGGAGCTCACCACCGCCAGCGCCCAGGCCACAGGTGTTTTGAGCAGCTTCTTACACATGCCGATGATGGCGTGCAGGACCACGCCGGCTGCCGCTGCCAACAGGCCAGCCAACCAGCCTGCGCCTACAGGCGAGGCAGTGGTTTCGCCGCCGACCACTAGGCCAAACACTGCCAATATGAGTGCGGAGGGGATGGTGAAGAGGAACCATGACAAGGCCATGCCCGGCAGGCCGGCGCGGTGATAGCCCACCGCCATGCCCACCTTGGAGCTGGCCGGGCCGGGCAGAAACTGGGACATGGCGACGAGATCTGCGTAGGTGGCGTCGGTGAGCCAACGGCGGCGCTCGACAAACTCGGTACGGAAGTACCCCAAGTGCGCGGCCGGTCCACCAAAAGCTGTCCAGCCAAGCGGACCAAAGGATCGGTTGACCTCTGAAAAGCCGCCTTGTGAAGTCGTCATTCTAAGGATGCTAATGGCGTGGGGGCGCCTTCGCTAGCTGAGGATGTAAATCACATTCCCATCAATCAACTTTTTCTTTTCTAAGGAGAAAGCAATGCGTATCGCCGTCCCTAAAGAGATTATGAATAACGAGAATCGCGTGGCTCTGACTCCGCTTGAGGTGCAGACCTTGGTCAAGGATGGCCACGAGGTGTTAGTCGAAACTAGCGCTGCTGATTAGCCCTGGCGGTTGATTAGCATCTGCGCTACGCGCTCCATGTGGTCCCAGATCATGTGTCGGTAGGCTGGCGGAATGGTCTCCTCATCGATCTGGGCCAGCGAGTTGGACATGAGTTCGAGCCAACGGTCATGCGCCTCAAGATTGATGGGGTATTCCGCATGGCGCATGCGCAAGCGCGGGTGCCCGCGGTTATCGCTAAACAGCTGCGGGCCTCCCCAATATTGCACGAGGAACCACTTCAGGCGTTCCTCGGCGCCCTCCCAATCTTGGTCGGGATACATTGGGCCGATGACGTCGTCGGTGCGGACCTGGGCATAGAAACCGCCGACCAATTTGTCGAAGGTCTCCATACCGCCAACTGCTTCATACACGCTCGTGGGCTGCATAGTGTTTAAGACTCGTTTCCGGGATCTGCGGGATTAAGAGAGCTCTCGATGAATGGGTATTCGGCCTCATCCATGTCATAGAAGCTCACTCCCTGAGGATATGGGGTGTCGATGTTGTGCGCGTGCATTGCGTTGAGAATCTTCGCCTGCAGCTTGCGCTGAACGCCCCATTGCTTGCCCGGCAGCGTCTTCACGGTCACGCGGAAGGACATGTGATCGACCTCGAGGCTGGAAATGCCGTTGACGTCGGGCTGATCAAGGAGGTCGTCGCGGACGGCGTCGTCAAGCGCAGCGTCCTGGACAGCCTTGGAGATGACCTCAAATGCCTTGTCGGGATCGTTAGAAAGCGCGACTGGAACCTGCACGCGGGCCACCGAGTAGTGATCTGAGTGGTTGGCTACCTGCAGGATCTCGCCATTGCGGACGTACCACAGGGCGCCGTCTATGTCGCGAACCGTGGTGATGCGCAGGGAGATGGACTCCACGTCGCCGAAGACGCCATTGCCTAAGTCGATGGTGTCGCCGATGCCGTACTGGTCCTCCAGCAGCATGAAAATGCCGGAGAGGAAGTCCTTGACCAGCGACTGTGCACCGAAGCCAAGAGCGACACCAACCACACCGGCGGAGGCCACGAGAGGTGCGACGTTGACGCCGACCTCGGACAAGATGGCGAGGACTGCCCATACCCAGACGAAGATGCCTGCGGCGGAACGGCCCACGCTCGCGAGGGTCTGCAGGCGCGAAACGCGGCGTGCCTCGTGTGTTTTCGCCAGTGCGGTGTCCTGCTTAGCGACCTTGCGGCGTGGACGAACCTGTGATTTCAGGCGCCCGTTCTTGATGCTGTTATCGGCGAGCTTGGTGATGAGCCGGCGCAGAAGCCAGTGGGCGACCAAAGCGATGAGCAGGATGATCGCGATGCGAATTGGTTTGTCGACGAGCCACGATTGTGTGGTTTCGTTCTTCCAGAACCCAGTGACGGTTTCGACTGCTTGCTCGGCATTAGGGCTAGCTGCAAGGAGCGCGGTGCTTGCGGTGGTGGTAGGAAAACTCATGGTGCTTTCTACTCGGGGAAAAGTTCAAAGTGTACGCCGGAACCAGTCATGATTCCGTGTGACGCACGACCACACCATGGTACGGAAATTCTCAAAGCTTAAGGGAACGCTCATTGATGAGATGAATAAAAACATTGCAATCACTGTTTGGAATGGACAGCTTGGTCTAGAGTTTCTAGACATGACTGAGAACCGCGCCCCAGGCTTTTCCTCCCGATCGATTCATGCTGGCTACCACCCAGACCCCTACATGGGCAGTATTAACGTGCCGATTTACGCGTCGACTACGTTCCAGCAGGACGGTTTGGCGCAGTTGCGCGGTGGTTTTGAGTATGGACGCGTGGCCAACCCCACCGTGCGTTCGCTTGAGTTAACGCTCGCGTCCCTGGAAAACGCTGAGTACGCGCGATGTTTTTCCTCCGGCATGGCGGCGGTGGACACGCTGATCCGCATCATCGTGCGCCCGGGCGACCATGTCATCTTGGGCAATGACGCATACGGTGGAATGTACCGCTTGCTGCACCACGACTATGGCCAGTGGGGTATCGAGCTATCCATCGTGGATACCACCGATGCCTCTGCCGTGGCTGCGGCGGTGCGTGAGAACACCAAGCTCATCTGGCTGGAGACCCCAACCAACCCGGCTACCAACATCACGGACATCGCTGAGGTGGTCAAGCACAAGGGCAACGCTCAGATCGTTGTGGACAACACCTTCGCTACTCCTTACCTGCAGAACCCGCTGGATCTCGGCGCGGACCACATCCTGCACTCCACCACGAAGTACTTGGGCGGACACTCTGACGTGCTGGGCGGTGCCGTGGTGACCAATTCGGCGGAGATGGACGAGCGCCTGCTCTACTTCCAGGGCAATGTCGGCGCAGTGTCCTCGCCATTCGACGCCTACCTCACCGTCCGTGGCATCAAGACCTTGTCCGTGCGCATGGACCGCCACTGCTCGAATGCGCAGGCCGTGGCCGAGTTCCTGGAATCCCGCCCTGAGGTCAAGCAGGTCCTGTATCCGGGTCTTCCTTCGCACCCAGGCCACGAGCTGGCGAAGAAGCAGATGCGCGGCTTCGGAGGCATGATGTCCGTGCGCTTCCACGATGCGGAGCATGCAAAACAGGTGTGCCTGAACACCCAGCTGGTGACCTTGGCAGAGTCCTTGGGCGGCGTGGAATCCCTCATCGAGCATCCGCAGAACATGACCCACATTTCGGCGGAGGGCTCCGAACTGGTTCCGCCGGAGGATCTGGTGCGCATCTCCATTGGCATCGAGGACGTTGCGGACCTCATCGCGGACTTCGAGCAGGCGTTGGACGCGTTGCACTAGATTGTGTTGGGGCGCCAAAGCCGCTAAAGGCGAGTGCTTGGTGCCTCATTGCCAAAAGCCCCGCCCTAAGCACCCGGCCCTGGATTACCAGACCCTGAGGTTGCGTTTTATCGCGTCGGGGACTGCGGATGTTTTGAATTCTTCACGCAGCTTGGTGGTTGTGTGTTGTGAAGTGCCCTGGGTTTTGTTCCTAGGCTTTCGCCTTGATTTCCATTGTTTCTTGATTGGGGTGGTGTTCTGCGCATATTTACCAATACGCGGACTTGACCCAGCCAAGTGTTTTCTCACGTGAGGTGCGATAGATCACCTCACACAATTCGTCAAACTATTGCCCACAATTTGGACAGTATGTAACCTCGGAAGTAATTCGGCCCTCTAGAGATCGGGAACACTATGAAAACTCAGTCAAAAGCACTGACTTCACTAGCTTCCATAGCTATCCTTTTTGCTAGTCAGGGACTAGCCTCCGCTGCAGAAAAGGTCGATCCTACAACCCCTCAAGAGTTCCAAGAACAGACCGTTGCGGAAGGAACAGTCACCCCGGAGGTTCTGGATCAAGCTTTTGAAGAACTGATCAACTCGGATGTTCCCCGAACTGTAAATGATGACTCCACCGTAACCTTCGACCTCGAGCACATGGATCTAACGTTAAGGGATCCACATGCCATCACCCCCTATGTGAGCGGAGGGAAAGAAAACGGGGGATTCTGGGTAGAGTTCACCCCTCTTGAGCAGGATATGATCATCAGCGGATCGGGGTTTGCCCTAGGGGCCGCCATCTGCGCCATTCCCGGTGTCGGGTGGGCTGCCTGCACCGTCGTTGGAGCCATCATCACTGGGGCAACAGTAGTCCTCAGTCACCACAAACGCTGCAATAATCGCTTAAAAGCCCATTACACGTGGGCCGGAATAGTCCGAGGCATCGAGTGTACTTAACGATCAAGTGTAAAGAGGACTAATGAACAGACATAAAATATCTCCCAATGCGATTGTCGTTGCACTATTTGGGCTGGCAATTTCAGGTTATGTCGCCATCACAAACAAGTCGATCCTCGGATTTTTCATCCTCATACTGCTCACTATAGTTGCAGCGGTACTGGTCAATCGCGTCAAAAACAATCATCAGGAATAACCAGTGAGTAAAGTCGTCAGCCGGCGGTTGCATCCGTTAGCGTGGTGTACGAGTTAGTTCTTGTGATGGGCCCCGAGGACAAATAGGGCGACCATCATGGGTACCTTTCGAATCAACTTCTACCTATCCTCGAAAAGGACGCCGGGCGTGACCCCTGAAAAGTAGACAAGGTGAGTGGCAGTAATGCTGCCTTGGTCAGTGTAATAGATTGGGCTTCAAAGACATCGGGCGATACCTGTCCGCATCATGAGTGTCGGCGCTGTGTGTTGTATCTGATGCACCACCGAAATACCTCCCGCCGGCATTGCAGCGGATTGTCGAAGACTTTCCTATTGCGCAGGACTTCTCTTTTCATCGTGGAATTAAATGACTCTGCTAACGCATTATCTGCACTGGTACCGATAGCACCCATGGACTCGATTACGCCAAGTTCCTGGCATCGTGTGCTAAACGCTGCTGATGTGTACACCTTGTGAGCCGTGGTCCGAGTGATAAATTGGGCCCGCCTTTGTCCTTGCGGGACAGTCCAGCGCTGCGCATCAGCCGGGCTGTGTGCTCGCGTCCAATGTTAATGCCCCGGCGGCGCAGCACGTGCCGCATCTTCTGTACGCCGTAGACGTCGTAATTTTTGGAAATGAACGTCGTGACTATGCTCCACGAGGGCAGCGTCGCGAAGACTGCGGGCGCTTAAGCCCCGGGCCTTGGATTGGCGGTATCCACGCGAGCTAAGAAAGATGCCTTCGCGATGCGTGTTTAACGTCTGGCAGATGATCTCGACGCAGCTTGGCGGCCTCTGCCACAAGGTCCTCAGGCAACCGTTCGGTAACGCGTCCCTCACGTCGAGCGGGCTTGCGTCCATTGCCCCGCTGTGTGCCATGATCTTGCAGGCTGCCTGCGTCGAAATACTCTCCGCCAGAATGCGGTCTTCCACGAGGCGGACCACACGGTCTTTTGCCTCCTGATCAAACTTCTTCGGCATGTTCGAGAATTTTCCCATTTACTCAAACGGAACAAACCGAGGGCATTTTACGGTAAGACCGAAGGAGAAAACCCAATATCAAAGGCCGCCCAACGTCGCGAAAGAAAACCAAGAACTGCGTAGGGCCTACCTCAGCTTTTAAGCGAGGCGTAATAGGCGGCGTATCGGCTGCATCGACACCATGGATCATGGAACTGAGTGTTTCTAGCGACGGAGAATTATCACCGAGAACCCGAAGGATCCCTGCCCAAGTCATACCCTCGTCATAAAGTTTCTTCACCGTAGGGCGAAGAGCTCTTAGTCGAGCCGGAGAAAGCTGCTTTCTAGTCATAGACATAACTCAAGGTTTTCTCCGTGCACTGGCCTACAAACCAGCACACGACTCGCGCTACACGAGGTCTCATAAAAAGTCCGCAGTCCCTCGTCAAGCGCGTGCGAACGCGACCTCAAGGTCTGCTTTTGCGTGGCTGGGTGTTTGCTAAGGGGCCGTGATTACTTCGCCGCGCGACGCTGACGAGCGAACTCAGAGAGCACGGCACCCGCAGCAACGGAGGCATTCAAGGACTCAACCCAGGCGGTCATCGGAATGGACACGATGACGTCGCAATTCTCGCGCACCAAGCGGGAGATGCCCTTTCTCTCAGAACCGATGACGATGACCACAGGGTCCTTGCCACCGGTGTAGGTATCGAGGGTGTGCTCGCCGCCAGCATCAAGACCCACGACCTGGTAACCCGCCTGCTGGAACTCCTGCACCGTACGGGTCACGTTGGTCACGCGCGCCACTGGCAGGCGAGCCGCGGTACCCGCGGAGGTACGCCATGCCACCGCAGTCACCGAAGCCGAACGACGCTCCGGAATGATGACGCCGTGGCCGCCGAACGCAGCCACCGAACGGATGACGGCGCCCAAGTTGCGCGGGTCGGTGATGTTGTCGAGGATGACGAACATGCCCGGCTCGCCAGCGTCCTTCGCGCGGTCCATGAGCTCGTGGAAGTCCGCGTACTTGTACGGCGGAATCTGCAGGCCGATGCCCTGGTGCATACCATTGCCGGTCATGCGATCCATCTCGTGACGCTGAATCTCAAGGATAGGAATGTTGCGGGAATTCGCAATGGCCACGGCCTCCGACAGGCGCGCGTCGTTGCGGGTGCCCTGCACGATGTACAGCGAGGTAGCAGGCACCTTTGCGTGCAGACACTCCACGACCGGGTTACGGCCGACGACCATCTCCGCCGTCTCCTTCTGGTGGCGGCCCGAGTTGCGGCGCTCGCGCTCCAGCTTGGCCTTGTGCTTCGCGTGGTAGACGCGGTCCTCTGCCTTAGGCGTTGGTCCCTTGCCCTCAAGGCCCTTCTTTACCTGGCCGCCACTGCCTTTAGTAGCGCCTTTCTTGTTGGTCTTGCGGATGCCCGCGCCGCCGCGGCCGTGTGTACGTGCCATGAATTCTCCTTAGGCTAGCGACCAGGTGGGGCCGTCAGCAGTGTCAGTGATGGTGATGCCAGCGGCGGCGAGGCGGTCGCGGACGGCGTCCGCAGTTGCCCAATCCTTCTCCGCGCGGGCTTGGGTGCGGCGTTCCAGTTCCGCTTGGACGAGGACGTCCAGCGCTGCATCCGCATTGCTTGTCGACGTCCCATCTTTCCACTGTTCATCCAACGGATCAAAGCCCAGCACCGCGGCCATGGCGCGCACGGACTCAGCCGCCTTGCGGGCCTCGTCTGCAGACCCTTCTGCCAGCGCCTTGTTTCCGGCACGGACCGTGGTGTGGATTTCGGCCAGTGCCTTCGGCACGGCGATGTCGTCGTTCATCGCGTCCTCGAAGCCCTGGGTCCAGTCTCCTACAACGAGGTCGTCGAACTTGTTCACGAAGTCCTCGATGCGGCGGTACCCGGCAGCGGCCTCGGTCAATGCCGCCTCGGAGTATTCCAGCACGGAGCGGTAGTGCGCGGAGCCGAGGTAGTAGCGCAGCTCGACCGGGCGGACGATCTCCAGCATGTTGTCGATGGCCAGCACGTTGCCTAGGGACTTCGACATCTTTTCGCCGGCCATGGTCACCCAGTGGTTGTGCATCCAGTAGTTGGCGAACTTATCGCCCGCCGCGTGCGACTGTGCTACCTCGTTCTCGTGGTGCGGGAACTGCAGGTCAAGGCCACCGCAGTGGATGTCGAATTCGCTGCCCAAGTAGTAGGTGGACATAGCCGAGCACTCCAAGTGCCAGCCTGGGCGGCCTTTGCCCCACGGGGTGGGCCAAGAAGGCTCGCCGGGCTTGGCGCCCTTCCACAGGGCGAAGTCCTGCGGACCGCGCTTTCCGCGCGCAAGCGCCTCTTGTCCCTCGCCTTGGTCCATATCCTCGACGCGGTTGCCGGATAGGGAGCCGTAGTCAGAGCCCTCTGCAGCGTTCCAGGCGGTCACATCAAAATAGACCGAACCAGCGCCGTCTACCCCCGCGGTATCGTCAGGTACCGCGTAGGCGAAGCCGGCGTCGATAAGCCGCTGCATGTAGTCCACCATCTGGGTAACGAATCCCGTGGCGCGTGGCTCTACCGATGGCGGCAGGACGCCCAGGGTGTTGTAGGCCTTGGTGAACTCGCGCTCGTAGGTGGAAACCCACTCCCACCAGGGGCGACCGTTGTCTGCGGCCTTGTTGAGAATCTTGTCATCGATGTCGGTGACGTTGCGGACGAAAGCCACGTCTAGGCCCTGCGCCATGAGCCAGCGGCGCAGGATGTCGAAAGCTACGCCGGAGCGCAGGTGGCCGATGTGCGGCTGGGCCTGCGGGGTGGCACCACACAAGTAAATCGAGGCATGCCCTTCTTTTACGGGCACGAAATCGCGCTGGGTGCGGGTGGCGGTGTCAAAAATGCGTAGGTTACTCACACGAACCATTCTAGGCTATGGGCTCTTGGCTGTTTGCGGTTGCTTTAAGACACAGAGTTGCGCCTTCCACGCGCGCCTTTCCCGGCAGATATCCAGCCCTGGAAACCAAGACCTCCTGTTCGCTTTCGCCCACGCTTTCCGACGCCGCGCTTTTCACCAGGGAGCTGCATTTCCAGGGCTGGGTGATTGTGGAGGGAGGGGTGGCTGAGCGTCGGACGCGGTGGGGGGCTGGGCCTAGTGCTCGGCGCGGAGCGCGGCGGCGAGGAGCGAGCCAGCGGTGCGGTCGGTCTCCTGCAACATGAGCGGGTCGGTTCCCGGCATCGGGGAAATCGTGGTGTCAGGCCACTGTGAGTAGGTGGGGATGCCGATGACATGCAGGCGCGGATCGGTGCTGCCGTCGGGGCGAACAACCTTGCGCTCCCAGGTGGTCTCCGGGGAGCCCGTGGCGTTGCCGTGGTCCACGAATGGACGCACGCGCTTCTGCAGGGAAACCGCGAGGAAGTCTGACGGGCGGCGCACGTCGGGGGAGTGCATCCACGCATCGATGAGCCAAGGGCTGGTGGCCGTGCGCTCGCCGGAAGTCAGCGTGAACTCAGCATCGGTCCAGCTCAAGGCGGGGCGGCCGCCGAGGAAGGTGGCCAAGCCGGCGTCGACGAGGGCGAGCAGCTGGCGGGTGCGGAACAGCGGCGGGCCGGAGCCGACCATCTGGCCAAAGGCCATGAATTCCTTGTAGTTAGTGGTGCGCGATTCCCAGGTCATGCGGCCCTCAGAGCCGGCAATCGAGGAAGGCTTGCGGGCCGCGGAAATGGCCCACAGCGCGGCCTTCAAAGGGGAGTCGGCAGCAGCGACTGCTTCCACGATGTCGCGGGCAAGTCCCTCAGCGATGTAATCGGTGAGCTCTTCGACGGTGGTGTCGGCGAAGTCAGCGAGGGGATCGACCCAGTGTGCCAAGTCGAGTGGCTCGGAAGAAACGCCCTCGAGTGCTGCGTTGAGCTCGCGGGAAAGTCCCACGACGTCCTGTGCGGAAAGCTTCGCTGCGTCGATACGGGAGACAATCTCCGTGAGTGGAACCTGCAGCGCATCTGGGCTAACGCGTGCCTGGGTCTCGTAGTACTCGGCGTAGGCATCGCGCACGATGTGTGGCAACAAGTCGCGGCCGAAGTCCACCTCGCGGCCTTGGACCAGTGCCAGCTGCTTGCGGAAGCGCACCAGCTCCGCGCGCGGCGGCAGTGCGTGGTACTCGGATTTTGGGATGTAGGGGTAGCCGCGGCCGGAGGAGACCACGAAGTGGGGTTCGTTGCCGGATGGCTCGTAGCGCAGGCCCGAGCGTGTGGAGTTATCGGTGTGGAAGACGCCGCCGCGGTCGATGGTCAGGAGCGCCATGATGTCGAAGAAGCCCATGCCTAGGCCGCGCACCAGCACATCCTGGCCCGCCGGCACCTCGGAAATGGGCTGTTCAACTGGGTTGTTGGGGCGTACCCAATGCAGCTGGGAGGAGACCTCGGCCAGGTGCTGCTCAGAGTCAGTTAGACCGGGAACCTGCCAGCCGTAGGCCAAGGCGGTGGCGTCGCTTGCAACGTGGGAGCCGTCGGCAAGATCGATGACGTCGTGGCCCTCAGCCTCGTTTACAGCTACTGCGCGCGAGGAGTGGTTGACCACGGTCACGGTCTTAGGCAGCTGTGCCAAAGCCACCTCGAAAGCCCAGCGCAGGTAGGCGCCGTAAAGCGCACGCGATGGGTTGGACTCGGGGCGGGTGGCCTCGATTTCGGCGCGGAAGGACTCGTCGATGGTGACGGGGTGGGCGTCGAAAAGTGCCTGCTTAGTAGGGGAGATGCCATCTCGTTCACCACGCAGGAGCTGGATCCACTCGTACTGTATGGGGCCTTCCAACACGGGGGCCGTCATGGTGGACTCGGGCTCGGTGAAGAGGGTGACCGCGCCTGCGAGGGTGTTCATGCACAACGTCTGGGTTTGTTCGGTATCCCAGATGCGGCCGGCGCCGAGCTGCGCGTCGTCGATGAGGTGCAGCGTGAGGCGTGGGATCTCCGCAAGCGTGTGCAGGTGAGCGGCGAGGCGCTCTACGACTGATATGCCGCGTGGGCCCATGCCCACGATGGCGATGGATGGCGTGGATTCATGCGAAGCCAATTCTATTCATCCTTAATGGCGGGTCTGCAGGCTCGCCGTTTGAGAAAAATTATTAGACCGTTTTGTCTATGGAATTTATACCAACAAGTCTACGTTGTGTTAGTTTACAAGCCTATTTACACTCTCATAAACGAAAGCTACCTCGTGAAAAAATTCCGCACTATCGCCAGCGTATTGGGTGCAGCGGCCCTGCTCGCAGGATGCGCAGCGCCCAGCGGCGAACAGGCAGGGGAGGACAGCAACGTCCTGACCTACCTTGAGCCGCAATTCTTCCGCACACTGTATCCACCCGCGGCCGGCTTTTACCCTAATGGCGGCGTGGTTAACCAGCTGACCGACCGCCTGCTTTACCAAGACCCTGAGACTTTGGAGCTCTCCCCGTGGATCGCCACCGAGATGCCCGAGGTGAACAAGGACGCCACCGAGTACACGTTCAACATCCGCACGGACGTGACTTACTCCGACGGCACCCCGCTGACCGCGGAGAATGTGGTGCGCAACTTCGATCTTTATGGCCTCGGCGATAAGTCGCGCACACTGACCTCCTCGGAGCAGATTGCCAACTATGACCACGGTGAGGTCGTGGACGAGGACACCGTGAAGTTCTACTTCTCGGAGCCTTCCCCGGGATTCCTGCAGGCCACCTCCTCTTATAACGCGGGCCTTTTGGCGGATAGCTCTCTAGAGCTCGACGACGAGGGCTTCGGACCGGGCAACGCGAAGAAGGTTATTGGCTCCGGCCCGTTCGTGGTCGATTCCGAGAAGATCGGTACCGACCTCGTTCTCAAGACCCGCGAGGATTACGACTGGGCTCCACCGGCAGTGGAGCACCAGGGCCGCGCCGACATCGATGGCGTGCACTACATCTTGGCTGCAGAGGAGTCCGTGCGCACCGGCGCGATCGTCTCTGGCCAGGCCGATATTGCTCGCCAGATCTCCGCGCCGCAGGAAGGCCTCCTCGAGGACAAAGGCGTGCAGATCATCTCTCACGGCACCAACTCCATTAACAACCAGTTGGGCTTCCGCTTCAACCACCCGTTCCTGCAGGACAAGCGAGTACGTGAAGCCATCATTCACGGCATCGACCGCGAGGAAATCCTCCGCGTGCTCTTCTCTGAGTCCTACCCGCTGGCTAAGTCCTCCGTGGCCCAAACCGGGCTGGGCTTTAAGGACCAGTCGGCGGCGTACACCTTCGACCCTGAGGAATCGAAGCGCCTGCTGGATGAGGCCGGCTGGAAACCAGGCCCGGATGGAATCCGCGTCAAGGACGGCAAGCGCCTAGTCCTGCGTTCGAATACCGCGCTGCCACAGCCGCGTTCCAAGGAAGTCATGACCATGGTCCAAGATCAGCTGGGCAAGCTGGGCATCGCCATCGAGATCAACCCGGGCGACCAGGCAACTCAGAACGCAGATGCGAAGTCCATCGACAAGGTGCAGCTCTATCACATCATGGTGGGCCGCGCGGATTATGACGTTATTGCCTCCATGTACTCGGTGAACAACCGCGACGCCCTGCTCAACCAGGACGAAGAGGGCAATCCTCTCGACGCGAAGCTGGAAGAGCTGCTGGGCAAGGTGACCTCCAGCCCCAAGTCTGAAGACCGTAAGAAGGCCGTCGAAGAGGTGCAGGATTACCTGACCGAACAGGCTTACGTCATCCCGTTCTTCGAGGAGCCGCAGGTCTACGCAGTGGCACCGGAAGTGCACGGCTTTAGCCCCGAGTCCGTGGCCCGCCCGTGGTTCTACGAGGTCAGCCTTGAGCAGGAGGATAAATAAATGACTACCAAGCAATTTGCCGCCCGCATTGGGCAGGCCATCCTGGTGCTGCTGGTGACCTTCACCGTGGCCTTCTTCCTGCTGTCCGCATTGCCTTCCGACGCGGTCATGTCCCGCTACGGCGACCCCGCCCTGGGCCTGTCCGAGGCGGAGATTGCCGCCATCCGTGAGGAGATGGGCGTCGATAAGCCGCTGCTCGTGCAGTTCTTTACCGGCCTCATCGGATTCTTCACCGGCCACTTCGGAAACTCCACGCAGACGGGTGCGGCGGTGTCGACGCTCATTGCCGACGCCCTCCCACACACGTTGATTCTGGCCGTCTGCTCGATTGGCCTGGCCATCATAGTGGCGCTCCTCGTGGCCTTCCTGGCAACTCTGCCGGGACTCGGCGCGATTGCCACCTTCTTCCGTGGGCTGCCTTCCTTCATGGTTTCCCTGCCGGGCTTCTGGATCGGTATCCTGCTCATCCAGCTCTTCTCCTTCCAGCTGGGCTGGGTGCGCATCATTGAGCCTTCCAGCATTGAGGGCCTGATTCTGCCCACGCTGACCCTGTCGGTACCGATGGCGGCACCGCTCATTCAGGTCCTCATTCGCTCCATCGACGAGACGCAAGCGATGCCTTTCGTGCAGGCGGTGCGCGCTCGCGGCGCCTCGGAGTCGTGGATCTTCTGGCGCAACATCTTGCGCAACTCCCTCCTTCCGGCACTGACTATGGCGGGCCTGCTCTTCGGTGAGCTCGTCGGCGGTGCCGTGGTCACGGAGACCGTCTTTGGCCGCAACGGCCTGGGCTACATGACGGCGCAGGCGGTCTCCAACCGCGATACGCCGGTTCTGCTGGCCATCGTCCTCATCGCCGCGACTGCCTACGTCATCGTCAACCTCGTGGTGGATCTGCTGTACCCAGTCCTGGACGTGCGTCTGCGCCGTCCTGCCCAGGATTCTGCGAAAGGAGCCCGTGCATGAGCGCGCCAACATCTAACGCCGTGAACACCGCACATCCGGTCGACGGCAGCACCACACTGCGCCGTAACCGCCGCCCCGTCGGCCGCGCCCAGCGCAACCCGTGGACCAGCCCGGCCTCCATCGTGGCTTCCGTCATCCTGGTGGTGGCTTTCCTCGCCGCCCTTTTCCCGGGCCTGTTTACTAACTCTGACCCGTACGCCGGCACCGACGTCGCGCTGCTGCACCCGAGCTCCGAGCACTGGTTCGGCACGGACGCTGTGGGCCGCGACCTCTACGCTCGCGTGGTCTACGGCGCCCGCCAATCCCTGCTGGGCGCGCTGATTGCTGTGGCCGTGGGCCTCGTGGTCGGCACCTTGCTCGGCCTGCTGGCCGGCTCGCTGCGCGGCGGGGTCGATTCGGTCATTATGCGCGTGGTTGACGTGCTGCTGTCTATCCCCGGCATCTTGCTGTCCCTGTCCATCATCATCGTGCTGGGCTTTGGCTCCCTGCAGGCCGCCGTGGCTGTCGGTGCGACGTCGATTGCCACCTTCGCCCGCCTGGCCCGCTCCCAGGTCATCACCGTGGCTGGCTCCGACTACATCGAGGCCGCCTACGGTGCTGGCGCCACCCCGGCGCAGGTCATGGCCCGTCACATCCTGCTCAACTCCCTGACCCCGGTCATCGCCCTGGCCACCCTGCAGTTCGGTTCCGCCATCTTGCAGCTGTCCATCTTGGGCTTCCTGGGCTACGGCGCCCCAGCGCCGACTCCGGAGTGGGGCCTCATCATCGCGGAGGGCCGCGACTTCATGGCTACCGCATGGTGGCTCATCATCTTGCCGGGCTTGGCAATCGTGGCCGTGGTGGTCTCTGCCAACCGTCTTTCCCAGAACTTCCGAGCGGAGGCATAAAAACTCATGACTGATAACCACACTCCTTTGCTCAAGGTTCGCGACCTCAATGTTTCCTACACCACCGTGGCTGGCGAGGTGCCGGCCGTCCAGGGCGTCAGCCTCGAGGTCTACCCGGGCGAAATCACCGCCATCGTGGGCGAGTCCGGTTCCGGCAAGTCCACCTCGGCGATGGCCGCAATCGGCCTGCTTGCCTCCAACGCGCAGGTCGACGCCGGAACTATCGAGTTCCAGGGCCGCGACATAACAGACCTCGACAACAAGCGCTGGCGCGAGCTGCGGGGCCGTTCCATTGGCCTCATCCCGCAGGACCCGAACAACTCGCTCAACCCGTTGAAGACAATCGGTGCTTCGGTGGAGGAGGGCCTGGCTATCCATGGCGTTGGCACTGCGGCTGAGCGCAAGCAGCGTGCCATCGAGCTGCTCGACCGCGTGGGCATCGACGACCCTGAGCGCCGCTACGGCCAGTACCCGCACGAGCTTTCCGGTGGCATGAAGCAGCGCGTGCTCATCGCGGCTGCAGTGGCGCTCGAGCCCGAGCTCATCATCGCCGACGAGCCAACCTCCGCGCTTGACGTCACGGTGCAGAAGGTCATCCTGGACCTGCTCGATGAGATGCGTCGGGAAACCGGCGTGGGCATCCTGTTCATCACCCACGACCTGGCGGTGGCAGGCGATCGCGCCGACCGCATCGTGGTGATGGAAAAGGGTCAGGTCCGCGAGTCGGGCCAGGCGGCCAGGGTTCTCACTGATCCGCAGCACGCTTATTCACGCCGCCTGCTTGCCGACGCCCCGTCCCTGTCCGTAGCCGACGTCGCCAACGCTAAGCGTCGTTCCGCGCGCAGCACCGAGACCGTGCTGCGGGTGCGTGACCTCACCCAACGCTACGGCGACTTCCTCGCGCTCGATGGCGTGAGCTTCGACGTCGCCAGGGGAACCACCCATGCGCTGGTGGGCGAGTCCGGTTCCGGCAAGACCACCACTGGCCGTTCCATCGCCTTGTTCAACGCGCCGACCTTTGGCTCCATCGAGCTGGCCGGTGCGAATGGCGGCTCCACCGAGCTGACGAAGCTGAAGGGCAAGGCTCTGCGCGAGGCCCGTAAGAACGTGCAGCTGGTGTACCAGAACCCGTATTCCTCCCTCGACCCGCGCCAGTCCATCGGCGACGCCATCGCTGAGCCACTGCGCAACCTCGCGGGCGCGTCCAAAGCCAAAGCGAAGATCCGCGCCCAGGAATTCCTGGAGCTGGTTGCCTTGGACCCGCAGCACTACGACCGCCGTCCGCGGGAGCTTTCCGGTGGACAGCGCCAGCGCGTGGCCATTGCCCGCGCGATGATCGTGGAGCCGGAGTTGGTGGTTCTCGACGAGGCAGTCTCCGCGCTCGACGTGACCGTGCAGGCACAGATCCTGCGCCTGCTGACAGACCTCCAAGACGAGCTGCAGCTGACCTACGTCTTCATCTCCCACGACCTCGCCGTGGTCAACCAGATCTCGGACACGGTCTCCGTCCTCTCCCACGGCCAGCAGGTAGAGTTGGGCCGCACCGCGGACGTCTTTGCGAACCCACAATCCGAGTTCACCCGCACCCTCATCGACGCCATCCCAGGACAGCGTTACCGCGCCGGTGACCTCAATCTGGGCCTGTAAGGGCCCGAAAGTTAAGGAGTTTTCATGGCAGACATCATCAACCAACTAGCCGAGGTCAGCCCGGAGATTGCCGAGCTGCGCTCCCGCCGGCCTGACGCTTTGGCTAACGCGCAGCTCTCCTTCGAGGCACTTCTCGAGCCGGCTGAGGAAGGAACCTTCCCGTTTACTGAGCGCTATGCCGTGGCCGCCTTCGTGGCTGGCATCTACCAGTCCACGAACGCCCGAGACTTCTACGCCGACTTGCTGGCTGACGACGCCCCGGCAGAGCTCAATGCCGCGGTACAAGAGGCCATTGCGCACGGTATTTCCGTCGGCCCATACGCAGATGCCGAGGGCATTTCTGGCGATGCCGCCGGATTCATCACCTTCGAGTCCGTTGCCGGGCTAGGAGAACGCCTCGTTGCAGCCTTCGACTTCGCGCATCTGCTGGTGTTCCATCCCAAGGACGCAGCGCCCGAGGCCATCGGCCAGCTGCAGGCGGCGGGCTGGTCGGACGATGACATCGTCACCCTCGCGCAGCTCATTTCCTTCCTGTCCTTCCAACTGCGCGTTATCCACGGCCTCGTGGTCTTGGGCGGCTCTACGGCTTGTGCTCCGGAAACGGAGAGCAAGGAGGGCGTCGCCAAGCTAGGCTGGCAGAACCACGAACGTACCCTGACCCCGGACGTCCATGCTCCAGAAGGTTTTGTGAACCACTCCCTGGGCTGGAAGCCATGGCTGGCACCGCTGCCCAAGGATGAATTCACCCCAGAGCACACCGACGCGCTGATCCGCCCAGAGCGCATCGACTCCGAGTATTTCCGCCTGCTGGCCCGCGACCCTGCGGCGCTGAAGGCACGCACACTCACGGACCTGGATATCTTCTACAACACTGACGGAGGTATGGGCCGCGCCGAGCGTGAGCTGGCCGCAACTGTGGTCTCCCGCTTTAATGGCTGCGAGTTCTGCGCTTCGGTGCACCAGCAGCGCTCGAAAGACGAGGACGGCGATGCCGATGCCGTGGATCGTCTGCTCTTCGAGGGACTCGACGCAGATCTGGGTTCTGAGCAGTGGGGCGTTATTCGCGACGCCTCCCGCGAGCTGACGCGTACTCCGTTCGCTTTCAACTCCGGTTGCGTGGCCAAGCTGCGTGGCGTCGGATTCGATGATTTGGCCATCATCGACCTCATCAACTCCGCCTCTTTCTTCAACTGGGCCAACCGCCTGATGCTCACCATCGGCGCACCTGACGTGCCAAAGCGCTACCGTTAACAGCACATACGACGAGAAGGAGTAAACCATGACCACCTCGAAGATTGCGGTTGTAACAGGTGCCACCGGCGGCATGGGCCGCGAAATCATCCTTGACCTCGCGCGCGACCACCACGTGTATGCGTTGGGTCGCCGCGCAGACGAGCTCGCAGGCATGGACAACGTGACCCCAGTTGCCATCGACCTTGTGGAAGCTTTGGACAAGGACGAAGAGGAAAACATCGGCCTGCCGGAGCTCGACCGCGTGGACGTCCTAGTGCATGCGGCGGCACGGGCGGACAAGTACTCCGTGGAATCGGTGCGGCCGAAAAACTGGCGCGAGCAGATGGATCTCAACGTCCACGCGCCTTCTGAGGTCACCCGCCGCTTGCTGCCGCAGCTGCGCCAGGCGGAGGGCATCGTGGTGTTTATCAACTCCGGAGCTGGAATTCATAGCTACGGTGACAACGTGATTTACTCGGCCACCAAGCACGCTTTGTACGCGCTTGCCGACGGCCTACGTATTGCCGAGTCTGCCATCCGCGTCAGCACTGTCTCGCCGGGACCGACTGACACCCCAATGCTAAAGGGACTACAGGATTACGACCCTGCCCATGCCATTGCACCTATTGAAGTAGCAAAGGCAATTCGCGCTGCAGTGGATGCGGGACCTTCAACGCAGCTTACTGAGATTCGGGTTCGCCCACGTATTGAGCTGGCGTTAAGAAAATAAATGAAGTAACCATACTAGTTGTGGAAGTCACAGCTCCTCGACATGCGATTTTCCGAGAGGTCGGTAAGATCTGGGAGCTGTGACTGAAACCACCCGCCGCAGGCCGGCTTATTTGACCATCGCGGATTCCCTGCGCAGCAGGATCGAATCCAAAGTTCTCAAACCCGGCGAGCGATTCCCCACCGAACGCGAACTTGTTCAAGAGTTCGGCGTCGCCCGCATGACCGTCCGTCATGCGCTCGACATCTTGCAGATTGAGGGATTGATTGATCGCAAGCGCGGTCGCACCGGTGGTACCTTCGTACGCGCTATTCCACCGACTCTGAGCCTCACCAGCGAGCACGGAATCCTACAGCAGCTCACTGAGCGCGGATTTAAGACGCGCGTGGAAGTTATCTCCCTCGATAAGCTCGAGGTTCTTTCTCACGTGGCTGGAACCCTAGGTGTGGAAGATACCGCGTTAGTGTGGGAGCTCAAGGGTGTCCACTACGTCGACGAGACCCCAATCAGCGTCACCAAGGTCACTATCCCAGTCGAGCTCGTACCGGATCTGGATGAGCATGAACTCAACCAGCCACTGCTGCCACTGCTCGAGACCTATGGACTCAAGTCTGTGTACAAGCGCGAAAACATCATTGCCGCCACTGCCCGCGCGGAGGAGCAAAAACTTTTGGGCGTGGGCCGCTCTCACCCGATGCTGCGCTTTAGCCGCATCATCAAGGCAGCTGATGACACCGTCATCGCCTTCCAAGAAGAAACGCTGCGCTCCGACGTCGCCAACGTCGAGGTTGTCTTGGGCGAGGATCCTTCCCACCAAAAGAATCCCCGCACCTCGACTAGCGCCAGCTTGTCCTGACTAGCGCCAGCTGGCGCTAGTCAGCGTCTACTGCGCGGTTACGCAGCGCACGCGCCATGCGGTCGCGCTGCTCGGTCACGGAGCGGCGCAGGCCGCCCGCCAGATCGCGCTTGAGGAACTCGTCGGCCTCATCCAGGGTCTCCTGCGAGATTGCCCACGACGGGAACAGGCCGGTCACGGAGGTCAGGCCAATCTCGGAGGACTGGGAAGACCAGACCTTCTCCGCCACGTCGAAGAACTCTGACGTCGGCAGCAGCTCATCGGAGCCGGGGTAGGTGAGTCCCTCAAGCTTCGAGGTCAGCTCGCGGTTGGTGAGCTCACCGGCCACGATCTCATCCCACACCGCACGCTTGTTCTCAGCAGTGTTGACAGCCGCGCGCGCACGCACCGCAGCCTGGTAGCCGGTGGCGGAGTTATCGCGAGCCAGCTGAGCGTCTACAGCAGAGGAGACGTCGCCAAGCGCGCCGTCGGCAGCCAGCGCCGCGATGGCGTACCAACGCAGGCCCTCGTCGTCCGAAGACTCCAGAACGTCCTGCAGAAAAGCGCGGGTGCCATCGGTCAGGCGAATCTTTGCCAGCGCCTGGGCGAAGATAATGGAGCGCTCCGGATCGGAATCCTTGGTGCCTTCGAGGAGGGCGTCAGCAAGCACGGTGCTCTCCTTGGCCCACGCTGGATCCGCGTAGTTGGACTGTGCGGAAGAGGCCTGCTGCAGGATGCGCTCGAGCACAGCCAGCTCGGTCTCCGCAGCCGCGCCACGTGCCACCAGCGCCACGAAATCGCGCGCCTTCATCGCACCGCCGCGGGTCATCTCCCAAGCAGCGGACCAGCACAGAGTGCGCGCTAATGGGTCCTCGAACTTGTCGATGTTGCCGATGAGGAACTCCAGAGAACCCTCATCCAGGTCCAGCAGCGCATATGTGAGATCATCGTCGTTCGGCAGGATGAAGTCGATGTCCGCGCGCTTCTTGCCCACGAGTTCGGCAATCTCGGTGCTTGCGCCGTCGATGTCCATCTCGATGCGATCGGTGCGCACGACCTTGTCGCCCTGCAGGGAGTACAGGCCCACGCACACGCGGTGGGTGCGCAGGGTATCGCCGCTCTGTACCAGCTCAGCGGCGGTGATAATGCCTGCAGAGTCGGTCTCGGTGTGCACGCTTAAGCTGTTGATGCCCGTGGTCTTGAGCCACTGCTGCGCCCAGAAGGACAGGTCGCGGCCGCTGGAGGTTTCGAGTGAGGAGAGGAGGTCGTCGAAAGTAGCGTTGGAGTACGCATGCGCTTTGAAATGGCGGCGCACGCCGGCGAAGAAGTTCTCGCGGCCCACGTATGCCTGCAGCTGCTTGAGCACGGACGCGCCCTTGGCGTAGGTGATGCCGTCGAAGTTCTGCTCCACGGTCTCAATGTCAGAAGCATCGGTGGAAATCGGGTGCGTGGTGGGCAGCTGATCCTGCTGGTAGGCCCACGACTTCTCCACGTTGGCGAAGGTGACCCACGCGGTGTCGTACTGGGTTTCCTCAGCCTGGGAGATGGCGGCGGACCAGGTGGCGAAAGATTCGTTGAGCCACAGATCATCCCACCACTCCATGGTGACCAAGTCGCCGAACCACATGTGAGCCAGCTCGTGGAGGATGGTGTCCGCGCGGCGCTCGTACTTGTAGTGGGTGGCCTTGGAGCTGAAGACATATTCGTCGCGGATGGTCACGCAGCCTGCGTTCTCCATGGCGCCGGCGTTGAACTCTGGCACGAAGATTTGGTCGTACTTGCCAAACGGGTACGCAAAGCCGAAGTTGCGGTGGTAGAAGTCGAAGCCCTGCTTGGTCTCGGTGAGGATGCGCTCGGCATCGAGATGCTCCGCCAGGGAAGCGCGGCAGTAGACGCCCAGCGGCACTTCGAGCTTCTGCGCTGGGTTGCCCTCTGGGTGTTCGCTCAGTTCGCCGGTCCAGGTGTCGGTGACCTCGTAGTAGGGGCCAGCGCACAGGGCGACCAGGTAGGTGGACAGCGGGTAATCGATCTCAGTGGACCAAGTCTGGGCGCCGTTTGCGCCCGCCGTGGTCTGGGTGGGGCCGTTCGTGATGACGGTCCAGTCAGCTGGGGCATCGAAAGCCAGCGAGTAGGTGGCCTTCATGTTGGGCTGGTCGAAGCAGGCGAACACGCGCTTGGCGTCGGCGGTCTCGAACTGGGTGTAGAGGTAAACCTTCTCATCTGCTGGGTCTACGAAGCGGTGCAGACCCTCGCCGGTGTGGGAGTAAGGAATCTTGGCTACGACCTTGAGCTCGTAGTCAGCCACCTGTAGGCCCGAAAGGGGAACGCCGAACTTGGCCTCATAGGCGTTGGTGGGCAGGGGAGCACCGTTGAGGCGGAGCTCGAGGAGTTCCTCACCGCGCAAGTCGATGAAGGTGGATCCCGCTTGCTTGACGTGGAAAGACACCACGGTGGTGGAGATAAAGTGCGTCTCCGAATCCGTGAGGTCTAGGTGAACGTCGTAGTGCTTCACGTCAATCATCTGCGAGCGGGCGTTTGCCTCCTCGCGGGTGAGGTTGATCGAGGTCATTGGGTGTGCTCCTCTGCTTGGTGAATAAGCTTCTGCATCAACCTTAGTCGTGCGCCTAGGGTGGGAAATCGTCAACTACCAATGAATTTTTGATTGAAGGAGTCAGCATGGCTGAAACCGTGAAGTTTTGGTTCGATTGCACGTGCCCGTTTGCGTGGGCGACCTCCCGCTGGATTAAGGAAGTAGAAAAGGTCCGCGACATCGAGGTCACCTTCGAACCCATGTCGCTGTCCGTGCTGAACGACGGCCGCGATCTTGATCCCGGCTACATGGAAATGATGAAGGCTAACTGGGGCCCTGCCCGCGTTGCCGCAAAGGTGGCGATTGAGGCCCCAGAGAAGGGCGATGCTTATTACACCGCGATGGGCACCCTCATCCACGGCAAGGGCCAGGGTGGCAAGAAGGGTTACGGCGCCTACGACGAGATCATTGCGCAGGCGCTTTCCGACGCTGGCTTGCCCACCGAGTTCGCTTCCGTTGCGAACACCGAGGAAGTGGACGAGCAGCTGCGTGCTTTCCACAACGCCGGTATTTCTGAGGTCGGCGACGAAGTGGGAACCCCAGTGGTCAAGCTTGGCGATACCGCTTTCTTCGGCCCAGTTATCACCCGCATCCCAGAGGGCGAGGAAGCCGGCGAGATCTTCGACGCCGCTGTCCGCCTGGCGCAGTACCCTTACTTCTTCGAGATTAAGCGCACCCGCACCGAGTCCCCGCAGGTAATTGAAGATTAATTCCTGGCCTTGGACTCTTGGGCCGGCTTGAGGCTGGCCCACGCAGTGAAGGACAACACTGCTGAGAAGACCGTGACGAATGGTATGAAAAAGCTCAGCAGGGCAAAGCCCCCGGCACCCACCATGAGGTTCCGGGGCTTCGTGCTGTCTGTGCTCATTGCCGTGACCAGTGCCAGAGCGGCCATGACAAAGGGGGCGATGCGTGAGACGACGATCATGGCAGCGCGCGCAGTCTCCGGCGAGACGCTGAGCGAATCGAGGCGCTCCTGGAACAAGAAGGTCCACAGGACCTCGACCAAGACCAAGACGATAAAGGCCAAGCCGATGGCGAAGTAACGCTTGCCGGTGCGGGAAGGCTCGTTGAGGTGCAGATACGTGATGGAGAGGAACAACAGAACCAGCAACGTGGCTATGGGCGCCACCATGCCTGCGATGTTGATAATGGGCAGCGTCATCTGCGCGGAGTATTCCTCCCACGCTGAGTGCGCCCAGGTAGCCCACGACGCCGCGCCAATCAGTGCGGTAATTCCCACCCGGAGGTCACGGTGTGCGGGGAAGCAGTAGAACGCTCCGAGCACGATGTGGGTGAGGGTAATCAGGATAGTGCCCACGAACGGCCCCACAAAGGGCGGAAGAATGATCGGAAAAATCGCTAGCAAGAACACGCTGGCGATGAAGATGCTAATTACTAGTTGGGTGGCGAAGCGTTCATTCATGGGGGGCGCTGCCACCTTTCATCTGAGGTATCCCCGGAGGCATCTCTTAACGGGGGGTTGATTATTGCTAGAACGTCGATCATAGCAACAGGGTTGCTCGCGGGACTGTAGTATCTGGGGCATGCGCGTTTATCTAGGAGCAGACCATGCAGGTTTCGAGACGAAGAATGTCATCGCCGAACACCTGAAGAAGCAGGGCCACGACGTTATCGATTGTGGCGCACACGTTTATGACGCTGAGGATGACTACCCAGCATTTTGCATCGAGGCAGCACTGCGTACTGTCAACGACCCAGGCTCCCTCGGCATTGTCCTTGGTGGCTCTGGCAACGGTGAGCAGATTGCAGCGAACAAGGTAAAGGGCGCTCGTTGCGCTTTGGCGTGGTCCCCAGAGACCGCCCGCCTGGCTCGCGAGCACAACAATGCACAGATCATCGGCATTGGCGGCCGTATGCACTCTGAGGAAGAGGCGCTCGCTATTGTCGACGCCTTCCTTGACCAAGAGTGGTCCGCTGCTGAGCGCCACCAGCGCCGCATCGATATCCTTGCAGAGTACGAGCGCACTGAGATTCCACCGGAGATTCCGGAGGTTTAAGAGCCCTTTAACTTCGCCGCACTTAAGAGAAAAGCGTTCCCTAAACCATTGTGGTTGGGGAACGCTTTTTGCGTTTAGCACGTCCTACTTGACGTGGAACTCGTTCGGGTGCGGACCGCCGCGGCCTTCCTCGCCCAAGTCGAGGTCGGTGATTGCCGCCATCTCGTCCTCGGTCAGTTCGAAGCCGAAGACATCGAAGTTCTGCGCAATGCGCTCCGGGTTGGCGGACTTGGGGAACACAATGACGCCGTTTTGCAGGTGCCAACGGATGATGACCTGGGCAGGGGAGACGCCGTATTTCTCAGCAGGCTCGGTAACTGCGTCGACCTCGAAGAGGTCCGTCTGGCCCTGGCCCAATGGGCCCCAAGCCTCGATCTTTACGCCGTGGGCGCGGAAGGCGTCCAGCTCGCGCCAACGCTGCAGGTAAGGGTGCAATTCTACTTGGTTTACCACAGGGGTGACGGAGGTGTGGGTTTCTAGCTGCTCGAGGTGCTCCAGCTCGAAGTTGGAGACACCAATGGACTTGGCCTTGCCGGTCTTCTGCAGCTCAATCATCTGCTTCCATGCCTCGACGTAGTTGCCGTCTTCCGGGCATGGCCAGTGGATGAGGTAGAGGTCCACGTAGTCGAGGCCTAGCTTCTTCAAAGACTCGTCGAGTGCAGCAGCGGCATTGGTCTGGCTGTCATTCCACAACTTGGTGGTGATGAAAAGCTCCTCGCGCGGGATGCCGGAGTTGGCGATTGCGCGGCCTACGCCTTCCTCGTTGCCGTAGACGGCAGCGGTGTCGATGTGGCGGTAGCCCACGCGCAGTGCCTCAGCGACGAGATCCTCGGTCTTGTCTGGGTCGACTTTGAATACGCCGTAGCCCAGCTGCGGGATCTTCTTGCCGTCGTGCAGTTCAATCATTGGTACAGTCATGCGGCCCAGACTACGTGCATTTGCCACGGCTTGGCAGGCGCCACCGAATAAACACGGTTTATCCACGGGAAAAGCCCCTGACCATGTGGTCAGAGGCTCCTTATGAATCTATTAGCAGGGCGTTAAAGCGGCATCTAGAAGTCGAAATCGAAGTCGAAGAGTCCGCCGCCGTCGCCACCATCGTCGCCACCGAAGAGGCCGTCGAAGAGTCTGCCGCCGTCACCGTCGCCGCCCATGTCGCCGCCCATGTCGCCGCCGGCATCTCCCATGTCGCCGCCCATGTCACCGCCGAAGTCGCCGCTTTCAGCTGCAGCAGCGGAGTAACCGATGCCCGACATTCCAGCGAACATAGCGTTGAACATCATGGAGTAACCCACCATCCAAACACCGGTGCTAAGAGCATCGGCCCACCAAGGGCGGGAGTACCAACCGGCCGGAACCGGGCGACCCGCGACCATGCCACCTGGGTAGTAGTTAGGGGTCTCGTTGGATGCATAAGGCGAGGCAGTAAGGGGCTCACCATTTGCTTCAACGGTGCGGCGCTCGGTGACCTTACCGGCCTGGCGCTGACCCTCTAGTGGCGGCAGCTCGGGGCCGGGGTTCATGCCCATGATTTCGCGTGCAGCGTTGACGTAGTGCATGCCCTCGAGCGCAGACTCGCGGGCCAGGTTTGCCTGTTTAACAGTGGTGGCTTGCGAAATTGCTGAGTTCGCAGCGGTAAAACGCTCGGATGCGTCGGCCATGGCCTGCATCGATGCAGTGTCGGTTCCGGAAATCTGCATCACCTGGCCGCCAAGGCGCTCGGTCCAGCGGCGGGCATCGGCGAGAGCATCATCAAACTTCTGTGCTTCGAGCTCAGCCTGCTTCTTCTTATTGCCGCGGGAGGCCAAGTATGCAGCGCCGCCGCCGAGGACGAGGATTACGAGGATTACGAGGAGTAGTGACACTTAAACTCACTTCCGATTTCTAAAGATTCAATTTCGCACTTACCGACACAACGCTACCGCCTCGCAATTAGTTCCCCGCCAGATCTGCCAAAATCCGCGCTTAATCTGTGGAGTTGGGTGCACCGAAGCCAGCCGCGGGGCGCCGATTAGTGGCCCCAGTTTCCTATTCTCGGCCGCGGTGCGCTAAAGTAGTCCGCACGTCAAACATCGCAGGATGTAGGACTGTGGGAATGTCGTATAGTGGCTAATACCTCAGCCTTCCAAGCTGAAGACGCGGGTTCGATTCCCGTCATTCCCTCCAAGTTTCACCGCTCGGCCTTCTCAAGGCTCGGGCGGTTTCTGCGTTCTGGGGGAGGGGCTGGCGCCTGGCTGCTGGGGCGGCTGGATGCCCAGACCCTAAAGGTCCTTCTCTAAAGGTACTTTTACGAGTACCTGCCGTTGCATGGCAGGGCTTTATGGTCCCTTTACCCCAAAAAGGGACCAAACGAATGGGGCCAAACCAAAGGGACCACTTTGTCCCGCGTCGAGTACTGCCGCTACGGCAGACATTGTCTGCGATCAATCGCAGGGAATTGCACACCTCATTTACGCCTCTCCAGGCTCGCAAGAAACGGCTTAAGGCAAGCAAGTTGCGGACGTATTCGCGGCACAAATTAAGGCCCAATAAACTGGGAAAACTCGCTTAAGTGGGGGTCGGTGTTAGGTCAATTAGCGATATGCCGGTACACTAACCCGAGTAAGCAACGCAGCCACGGCGAAAAGCATGAAATGTTTGGAGACCGTGGAGGCCTACATACGGGGCGTGGCGCAGTTTGGTAGCGCACCTGCTTTGGGAGCAGGGGGTCGCAGGTTCAAATCCTGTCGCCCCGACGTATGGGGGTCTGAAAATACCCTTAAAAGTATTTTCAGACCCCTTATTTACATTCTGAACCAATTAATGCCAGGAGAGTTTCTCGTGAAGACCACCGTAGACAAGCTGAGCGATACCCGCGTCAAGCTCACCGTCAACGTTCCGTTCGCTGAGCTGGACAAGGAAATCGACCAGGCCTACGCGGCGATCGCGCAGCAGGTATCTATCCCGGGTTTCCGCAAGGGCAAGGCTCCGCGCCAGCTTATCGACGCCCGCTTCGGCCGCGGCCCGATTCTCGAGCAGGTTGTCAACGACATGCTGCCAACCCGCTATGAGCAGGCAGTTCAGGAGAACGAGCTCAACGTTATTGGTCAGCCAGATGTTGACATCTCCAAGATCGAGGACAACGACTTCGTCGAGTTCACCGCTGAGGTTGATGTTCGCCCAGAGATCACTGTTCCGGACTTCTCCAAGCTCTCCGTTACCGTTCCAGCCATCGAGGCTAAGGACGAGGACGTCGACAAGGCTCTTGAGGAACTAGCTTCCCGCTTCGGTGAGCTCAAGGACACCAAGCGCAAGATGAAGACCGGTGACTTCGCCATTATCGACATTGTCGCTGAAATCGACGGCACCAAGCTGGACGAGGCTTCCTACGAGGGCATGTCCTACCAGATTGGTGACGACGACCTCATCAAGGGCCTCGACACCGCACTGCGCGGCATGAAGACCGACGAGGACACCGAGTTCACCTCCACCATCCAGTCCGGCGAGCACGCTGGCGAGGAAGCAACCATCAAGGTTCACGTTCAGCAGACCAAGGAGCGCAAGCTTCCGGATCTGGATGACGAGTTCGCACAGATGGCTTCCGAGTTCGACACCATGGACGAGCTGCGCGAGTCCACCAAGACCCGCGTTGAGGAGTCCAAGAAGGCTGAGCAGGCTGCCAACATCCGCGACGAGGTTTTGAAGGCTGCCCTCGAGGGCACCGAGTTTGAGCTTCCGACCGCTGTGGTTGACGAGCAGGTTCACGCACAGCTCCACCAGATCCTGGGCCAGCTGGCACACGACGAGAAGGCTCTCGCCCAGCTGCTCGAGGCACAGGGCACCACCCGCGAGGACTTCGATAAGGAAGCTCGCGAGTCCGCTGAAGAGTCCGTCCGCACCCAGCTCTTCCTGGATGCTGTCGCAGACGAGGAGCAGCCTGTGGTCTCCCAGCAGGAGCTGACCGACCACATCCTGTTCACCGCTCAGTCCTACGGCATGGACCCGAACCAGTTCATCCAGCAGCTCCAGTCCAACGGCCAGATTGCTAACCTCTTCTCCGACGTCCGCCGTGGCAAGGCTCTTGCAGCCGCTATCTGCCGCGTTGACGTGAAGGACGAGGACGGCAACAAGGTTGACGTTGAGCAGTACTTCGGTGAGATCGAAGAAGAGGGCCCTGAAGATGCTACCGAGGAGAAGTAGTTTTCTTTCGTAGCGAGCGGTTTCTAGCGCACTAGCAAACCCCGGATTCATGAATGAGTCCGGGGTTTGCCTGATCGTGAACGCCCTCTAGAGATGTGCTGTGATGTCTAGTGACTTCTTGGACTCGGAG